>CAYJQA010000601.1:0-301 GCA_964372065.1 uncultured Litorilinea sp. | reverse complement strand
TCTGTGGGTTGAGCCAAGCGGCGGTGAAGACCTATTTAGATACCCTCTTGTGGGAGTCGTCCACCGACCCGAACGCCTATGAAATGCTGGGCGCGTCGCTTGGCTTCTGCGGCCGCCACAGCCGCCAACTGCTCGATTTTGGCGGGCAGCGGCCCGCGGCCGCGATTGTCGAGCGCGCGTCGCTGCTGGCCGCGATCCGGCGGCTGCCTGATCTGGTCGCAGCCGCGCCGCCACCCGCCAAGTCATGGTGCCCGTGGCCGCGGCGCGCCGCCGACCCGCCGGGTGACCACGCGGCGTGCGC
>CAYJQA010000600.1:0-3425 GCA_964372065.1 uncultured Litorilinea sp. | reverse complement strand
GTGCAAGACACAAGAAAGTGAGACGTGGCTTATGCCAACATGGATTTCCGAGACGCTAACAGTCATTTCCCTATTGGCAAGCACGGCCTCTTTAATACTTGCCGTTTTCACGATCAACTATTCTCGCAACTCCGAAAAAGAAACCAGAAGCAATTTCGAAAAGACGCGGGAAATAATAGCAGACCAGAATCAACGGTTGAAGGAGTCATTAGCAGAAATCGATAAGCGTTCAACAATGACGGAGCAAACGGTTAAGTCTACACAGGAACAGCTAATAGGTACGATAACTCGTATCGCCAATGATGCTGTACCCAGACAGATTGATCCTGCAACTCAAGCGACTATGGCTTTCTTTAATACTATGTTGCAAGACCCGGAGAGAGCAGGGACAATAATCGAAACGATGAACAAAATCACCACTCAAGTTCAACAGCCTAAGGGGCAGGTATCGAGGAGAAGCCAGCAGAAATAACATCAGTTCGACGCGGAGATACCTCTAACGCGATATGTAGCAGTGTGCTTTGCTTGGGATGACATCTCTACCATCCACCAATGAACTCTCTATGACCCAACCATCCTTTCCCAACATCGAACGTTCGCGCCAACTCTATGCTCGCGCCGGGGAATTGATCCCCGGCTGGACGCAACTCATCAGCCGCCGTGCCGACCAGTTCGCCAACGGCGTCAGTCCCGTCTATGCCCAACGCGCCGCGGGGCCGCGCTTTATCGACGTGGACGAAAACGAGTACATCGACTGGGTCAACGCAGTGGGCGCGATCATCCTCGGCCACTGTGACCCGGTGGTGGATGCGGCGGTCAAGGCGCAGATCGACCGCGGCAGCATCTACACGCTCAACAGCCCGCTGGAAATCGAGTTGGCCGAGGAATTGATCGCGACCATCCCCAGCGCCGAGATGGTGCGCTATACCAAAGGCGGGGGCGAGGCGTGTGCGGTGGCCGCGCGCATTGCCCGCGGCGCGACCGGCCGCGATGTCATCCTCTTTTGCGGCTATCACGGTTGGCACGACTGGTATCAGGCCGCCAACTTCGGCGTCGACCCGGCCAGCGGCGAATACCCCTTTGCGGGCATCGAACCCATCGGCGTGCCGCACGCGCTCAAGGACACCGTGCTCCCCTTTTCTTACGGCGACACGGTCCTATTGAGCCGTCTGCTGTCCGAGCACCGGGGCGCGGTCGCTGCGATCATGATGGAGCCGGCGCGCTCCGAACTGCCGCCGCCGGGCTATCTGGAGGAAGTGCGCCGGCTGGCGCGCGAACACGATGTGGTGCTGATCTTTGACGAAGTCTCGTGCGGTTGGCGGCCCGCGCTGGGCGGCATACAAGAGGTGACGGGCGTCATCCCCGACATGACCGTGGTCGCCAAGGCTATGTCCAACGGCTATCCCATGGGCGCGGTCGTGGGCAGCCGGGCGGTTATGGAGTCGGCGGCCCGCATGTTTATCTCCAGTTCGTATTGGAGCGACAACCTCGGCCTGGTCGCGGCGCTGACCACCATCCGCGAGCTTAAGCGGCGCAACGGCCCGGCGCACTTCCGCGCCATTGGCGAGGCGCTGCAGGCGGCCATCAATGGGGCCATCGCCGGGGCGGGCCTGGGTGGAAGCTGCAAGGGCATTCCGGCCAACCCGTATGTGGCGCTGGATGCCCCCGCGGGTGTGGACAAGCGCAAGATCAACACGCTCTTTGTTCAGGAGATGGCGCGGCGCGGGATCCACTGTCTGACCAGCTTCAAGGCGACGCTGGCACATGGCGAAGAGGAGATTCGTCGTACCGGCGAAGCCGCGGCCGCGGCCTGTGATGTGATCCGTCGCGGGTTGGATGCCGGCGACCTGGACCGCTATCTGGTGGTGGACGTCAAGCGCGATCCGTTCCGCCGGTTGGTCGTCTAGCGCCGTTAGCGGCCTGGCAGGGGGATGCGGGCGCGCGGTCGCGCCATCACCGCGCTGAGCAGCACTAGCGCTCCGCCCACCCACTGGAACGGCGTGAAGCGTTCACCCAAGAAGATGACCGATAGGATGATGACGCTTAGCGTTTGCAGCGGCCAGAGCAGCGCGACCTGGCCGCTGCCGATGCGCGCGATCGCGGCGTAGAGGGTGATGCGGGCGAAGTAGGTGCTGACCACGGCCATGACCACAATCGCGATCCAGCCGGGCAGACCGGGGTCTGTCCAGGGCGCGCCGCGGCCCATCCACCAGACCGTCACGACGATCGCCATGAGCGTGGTGACATAGAGCGTGACGGTGCGCGGGTCATAGTCGGGCAGCCACCATTGGGTTAACACCAACTGCAGCGCATAGAGGAACAGCGAGAAGCCCAAGAAGATCAGCCCCGTGGGCGAGACGCTGTCGCCCACACCCACCAGCAGGTAGATGCCCGCCATGGACAGCGCGACGCGCAGGAGCCGGTGTCCGGTCAAGGTTTCGCCGCCCACGGTCAGCATGAGCAGCACGACCAGCGGCTGCGTGGACTTGATGACGGCCGTGGTGGAGGCGTCGATATAGGCCAGGGCGGAAAAGAAGCAGCCGATCTCGACGCCGCTAATCAGGCCGATGACGAGCAAGCGGGCGAGGCCGCGCCGGTCCACACGGGCATAGCGCGGCATGATCACGCCAAAGGAGATCACCAACAGCACGACCGTGATCGCCAACCGCACGACCAACATGCCCAACGGGTCGACGCCGCCGACCACGACGCCGCGCGCCAGCGGTGTGACCAAACTCGCCGCCAGCGCCGATGCCACGGCCAACGCCCAGCCCAGCCATTCTGCGGATTTTTCGGATACGGCGGGGTTAGGTGGGGCGGTCGGGTCGGTGGGGACCATGCGGTCTCGGCTCTAGCGTGAGATGTTTCATTCGATTGTACGGCCAAACGCGCGTCGCACCAAAGCCGGGGCGGAAAGAAGGGAGAGATGTCTCACGCAAAGCCGCAAAGAGCGCCAAGAAGAAGGGAACAAGGTTGTCATTCCGCGCCCAGCGGGCTCCCGCCTCCGAGGAATCCCACTGGCCGGTGCAGGCGACCTTCAACTGGAGGAATGAGCCACAAAGAACGCAGAGAGCACAAGAAGGAAAATTGGGCTCACTTCTCTGGTTCTTTGTGTTCTTTGCGTGAGACCTCTCCCCTCTCCCTCTTCTCCCCGTGGCTTTGGTATAATGGGCGCGCGATCTCCGCTCGTTCTTGCGCATCCATCATCCCGGCAGATCGCAGGAGAGACAACCATCATGCGTATTCGATCCACCTGGGGTTTGGCTGTGGCGCTGCTGCTTGCGGCGTGTGTCGCGCCGGTCGCCGCGCCCGCGGACGCCCCCGCGGACGCGCCCGTCAAGGCGGTGCGCGTGGCGCTGTTGGGCATCACGGATGTGGTCCCCTTTTATGTGGCGCAGCAAGAGGGCCTATTTACGGCGCAGGGG
>CAYJQA010000599.1:0-3439 GCA_964372065.1 uncultured Litorilinea sp. | reverse complement strand
GGCCCGTGCCCCAGCCCGCGCCGCGCCCCCGGGCGGCGGGGGGGCCCGGCGGGCCGCCTGGAGACCCTGCATGGACGATTCTTCCCCCTACACGCCCCCGCCGGTCTGGTCCTGGACAAAAGGAAGCGGCGGCCGTTTCGCCGACATCAACCGCCCCGTCGCCGGCCCCACGCATGACCAGTCGCTGCCGGTGGGCCGCAATCCGCTGCAGCTCTATTCGCTCGCTACGCCCAACGGCGTCAAGGTCACTGTGATGCTCGAAGAGCTGCTTGCGCTCGGCCACGACGGCGCCGAGTACGACGCCTGGCTCATCCGCATCAACGCGGGCGAGCAGTTCGGCAGCGGCTTCGTCGCGGTGAACCCCAACTCCAAGATCCCGGCGCTACTCGACCGGGGCGGGCCGGCGCCGGTGCGAGTGTTCGAGTCCGGCGCGATCCTGTTGTATCTGGCCGAGAAGTTCGGCAGCGCGTTACTTCCTGCGGTGGGCAGTGCCGAACGCGCCGAGTGCCTGTCGTGGCTGTTCTGGCAGATGGGTGCTGCACCGTATCTCGGCGGCGGCTTCGGTCACTTCTTCGCCTATGCACCCAGCAAGATCGAATACGCGATCGATCGCTATGCGATGGAGGTCAAACGCCAGCTCGACGTGCTCGACCGGCGCCTCGCCGAGAGCCCGTATCTCGCGGGCAGCGACTACACGATTGCCGACATCGCGGTTTGGCCCTGGTACGGCGCGCTTGCCAAGGGCCTGCTCTATTCAGCCGGTGAGTTCCTGCAGGTGCAAGACTACAAACACGTGCAGCGCTGGACCCACGAGATCGCGCAACGCCCCGCCGTCCAGCGCGGGCGCATGGTCAACCGCACCTGGGGTCAGCCGCAGAGCCAGCTGCACGAGCGGCATGATGCGACCGACTTTCAGACCAAGACGCAAGACAAGGCGCCGCCGGGGCTCTAGGAGAACAGCCTTGAACGCGAAGCGAACCTCGACCCATCGGTCGTATGACGTGGTGCTCTATGGCGCCACCGGCTTCGTCGGTCGGCAGACGGTGGCCCACTTCGCGGCGCACGCCAAAGGCGTTCGCTGGGCGCTGGCCGGCCGCTCGGCGAAGAAGCTCGAGCAGGTGCGGCAAGCCTGCGGGCCTGGTGCCGCCGGCGCCGGGATCATCGTGGCCGATGCGGCCAACACCAAAGCCTTGGATGCGCTTGCCGGGCAGGCCGTGGTGGTACTGAGCACCGCGGGCCCGTTCGCCCTGTATGGCAGCGCGCTCGTTGCCGCCTGCGTCGCGCACCGCACCCACTACGTGGACATCACGGGGGAGACACCCTGGGTGCGTGGGCTGATCGATCGACATCACGCCCAAGCTACGCGCGAGGGCACGCGCATCATCCCCTGCTGCGGATTCGACTCGGTGCCGTCCGATCTTGGCGCTTGGCTGGTCGCCGAGGCCATTTGGCGGCAGCACGGTGAGCTCTGCGTGAGCGTCAAGGCGTGCCATTCGATGCGCGGCGGTCTCAACGGCGGCACGCTGGCCTCGGCACTGAATCTCATCGAGGCCGGCCAGGGCCAGCTGCTCGCAGACCCGTTCTTGCTTAACCCGCCGGGTACTGCACCGCCCAACCGCGCCGAGCATTCCGGCCCCCTGGCGCCGCATCGCGACGCGGATTTCGATGCGTGGGTGGGGCCGTTCATGATGGGACCGGTCAACACCCGCGTGGTGCGCCGCACCGCGGCGCTGCTCAAAGCGCGCGGTGACGCGGCCTACGGCGCGCACTTCAGCTACCAGGAATACATGCGCTTTGGCAGAGGGCCGCTCGCCGCCGCGGCCGCCACCGGAGTCAGTGTCGGCATGAGCGTGGGAGCGGCGGCGATGCGCTTCAAGACCGGCCGCGCACTGGCCCGTGCCGCCGCCGTGTCGCCTGGACAAGGACCGTCGCAGCGCACGATGGACGGCGGATCGTTTCGCTGCGAGCTGGTCGGCATGACCGCCAGCGGCAAATTGCTGCGCGGCCGCGTCGAGGGCCAGGGTGACCCGGGCAACCGCGCGACGACCAAGTTTGTCTGTGAGTCGGCGCTGGCGTTGGCGCTGCAAGGGCAGGCGCTTCCGGGGGGCGAGCGCGGCGGTGGCGTGCTGACCCCCGCGAGCGGGCTGGGGATGGTGCTTGCCCAGCGCCTGGTTGCGGCGGGGATCACAGTGGAGCCGATGCGCTGAGCTGAGGTGACGGCGTCAGTTGCGGCTGTAGGATCGCTTCTCGTTTCGTCATGGAGGTGACCAATGAGCGGCGACGAACGCGACGCGATCGAGCAGACGGTGCGCATCTATCTCGACGGGCTTTACGAGGGTGACGCCGACAAGCTCGCCAGCGTCTTTCACGAGACCAGTGTGCTCACGTACGAGCAGGACGGCAAATTGATCGCGCTACCGCGCGACCAGTGGCTCAAAGCGGTGCGCGACCGGCCGGCGCCCAAGGCCAAGGGTTTGCCGCGCGACGACGTGATCCTGTCGGTCGACCAGGCGGGGCCGACGACGGCGTTGGTCAAGGTCAAGTGTCAGATCCCGCCGCGCTTCTTTACCGACTACCTCAGCCTGCTCAAATTCGACGGCCGCTGGGTGGTGGCGCAGAAGGTGTTCGCCACCGTGGTGAAGTCCGACGCCCCGTCATGATCACGTTCTACGACTGCGCCACCGCGCCGAGCCCGCGCCGCACCCGCATCCTGCTGGCCGAGAAGGGTGTTCCGCACGAGACGGTTCAGGTGGACCTGCGCAACGGCGAGCAACTGAGCGACGCCTTCCGCAAGATCAACCCGCAATGCACGGTACCGGTGTTGCGCACCGACGATGGGCTCGCGCTCACCGACAACGCCGCCATCACCGCCTATCTGGAAGCGTTGTACCCGCAGCCACCGCTGCTGGGCAACACGCCGGCCGAGAAGGCCGAGATCGCCAGCTGGAACTGGCGCATCGAGTTCGAGGGGCTGCTTGCCATCGCCGAGGCCATGCGCAACAGCGCACCGGCCATGGCCGACCGTGCGCTGCCTGGTCCGGTGAACTATGCGCAGATTCCAGAGCTCGCCGCGCGTGGCCTAGCCCGGGTGCAGCGGTTCTTCGTCAACCTGAACGAGCGGTTGACTGGCCGCGAGTTCGTCGCTACCGACCGCCTAAGCATTGCCGACATCACCGCGGTGGTGGCGGTGGACTTCGCACGCGTGGTGAGGGTCAAAACCGGCGAGCAGCACCCGCACCTGGTGCGCTGGCGCGCGGCGATGGCGTTAAGGCCTGCGATGGCGCTGTAGGCGGCGCGGTGCCGCGCTCGCTTTGGTCCATCTGCTGACCTTGGCCGTCGCTATGCGAGCGCCCGATTCAGCCTGTTATGGAAATCTCTCCATAACAGTCTTTATGCGAAGAGACCAGTTATGGAAAGTTCGACGTTCCAGAGCGCGTAG
>CAYJQA010000598.1:0-3445 GCA_964372065.1 uncultured Litorilinea sp. | reverse complement strand
GTCTCTACAATCTCGGCGTGATGGAGCATTTTGAGGAGCCCGAACTGCGGCGGCGAGCTGAAGATCATTGCGGCGATCCTGGAGCAGCCGGTGATCGAGAAGATCCTCACGCACCTGGGGCTAGAACAGGCGCTGTTGCACGAATGCGGCCGTGCGGGCCAGGCCTGAGAATCCCGCAAGCCCCGAACCATCCCACGCTGCGGAGAACGACGAGTTGAGCCCATCCGCCAAGGCCCCCACCGCCGTTGGCCTGTACCTGGCCGGCGTGCAGTTCCTGTTCGCAGTCGGCTGGATCGTCTACGTAATCTATCTGCCGGCGCTGGCGGAGCAGGCCGGGCTGCCCAAGTCGGCCGTGCCCTGGCTGCTGCTGATGGACCAGCTGATCTTCGTGGTCTGCGACCTGGCGGTTGGCGTTTGGTCGGACCGGGCGGCGGGCGTGCTGGGTCGCATCGGCTGGTGGGTGCTGGGCGTCACCCTGCTGTCCACCGTGGCCTTCCTGGTGCTACCCTGGTTGGCGCCGCGCGGATCACCGGGCCTTTTCGTGGCGATCACCGCGCTCTGGGCGGCCACCAGCGCGGCGTTGCGGGCGCCGCCGTTGACGTTGCTGGGTCGTTATGTGGCCAAGCCCGCCGTCCCTTGGCTGATGAGCCTGGTGTTGCTGGGCACGGGCATCGCGTCCGCCATCGGCCCCTACCTGGGGTTGACGCTGAAGGGGCTGGACCCGCGGCTGCCGTTCGCTCTGGCCGGGTTGTCCCTGGCCGCCATCACGGCGGGCATGGTTTGGGCCGAGCGCGCGCTGTCCCAACGCCGGGCCGCCGGCCGGGCGGCCGGGGTGGAGACCGCGGCGCCGCCGCCGGCTTCGCTCACCGGGCATGATTGCGTGGCGCCGATCCCGGGCTTCCTGCTGGCCGCCCTGCTGGCGGCGGCTGCCGCCCAGGTGCATGCCAATCTGGTGGCCGCGCCGCTGTACCTGCGCCATGCGCCCGCATCGATGCTGCCGGTGCTGTTGCCGGTGTTCTGGGCCGGCTTCAATCTGGCGCTGATGCCGGCGAGCCTGGCCGTCAAGCGTTTCGGCGCCTTGCCCGTGATGGCCGGCGGCGTGCTGGTGGCCGCCGCGTGCAGCGCGGGCGCCTGGAACGCCACCTCCTTGGAGGCGCTGCTGCCCCTGCAAGGCCTGGCCGGTGCGGCGTGGGGCGTCAGCCTGATGAGCGGGTTTTCGGCCGCCGTGTTCTTCGGGCATGTGGGCCGCGAAGGCTTCATGGGTGGCGCACTCAACGCTGCCCTGGCGGTTGCGGCGTTTTCGCGCATCGTCGTGGTCACCTTCGTCGCGCCGGCGCCGGTGGTGGCCACGCAATGGGGCTGGGTCCCGGCCCTGCTCTTCGCCTTGAGTGCAGCACTGCTGTGGGCCATCTGGTCGCGCAGCCGAAGCGTCTGATCCATTCACGGAGCCATGTCATGACCCGCCGATTTGTCGATCTGTCCATCTGTGTGGAGAACGTCGTGCTCAGCGGCCATGTGTGAGCGACGAGATAGGACTGGGTGCAGCCGGTCGGGATTCGCGGGCGGATGACCGCGGGCGCCGATACCTGACTTTGGCCGGGTCGCAGGGCGGCTGACCGCTGCACCTCGGAACTGGCCTTTCGGCGGCGGCTGGACGGACTGGCAAGTCAAGCATCCGGCGGCGATGCCTGGCCAACGACTGCTCCCCCTGGGGGCGAACTGGGACTTTCGACCCGAACCAGTCGTCTGGCTGCCGAACTTGCCAACCGCTAAGCGGCCGTTTGGGCGCATGGAGCGCCTACTTCGCGCGCTGTCGAAGTCAGCCAGATCGCGCCGACTGGGCGCTTGGCGGTCCTGAATTCGGATCGGCGCAGACTGAGGCCGTACCTCGGGGCTGCCCCTCGCTTGTGGCGCTGGCATCCAAGCTGGACTGCGGGAGTGCCGGCGTCGGCAATCGCGCCTGACCGCAATCGTCAAACGCATCCAGTCGGCTTCGGCAGGCCGCCGTACTTGGTGATCGGCTTCATGGGGCCCGTCATCCAAATCTTGAACAGTTCCTTCTGGTCTTCATCGAGATACTTTGCGAATTTGCGGATCGGCGGCACCACACTTTGCTCTTCGTAGAACTCGCGCGCCTTCAGAACGTGGTTCCATTTCACGTCATCTAGCTCGACGCCATCGGCTTCGGCCATGGCACGCCCGATCGCCGGCGTCCACACGTTCATGTTGGCAAGATATCCATCACCATCGCGTTCAGGCAATTCCATTTACACACCTCTCAGACCTTTGAAGACTGTCGCCGGGGAGGCGCCGTATAAGACAGCGCCAGCTCAGTGTAGCTGAGTGAATCAGTCGGATATGCGCTGGACCGTGGCTCGAGTTGAAAGTCCTTGGCGGCCGGCGAGCGGGTCGCCATCTTTGCCCGGCGTTGCCAAAGCGGCTGCGGTCTGATGCGCCAGGAACCCATGGAGCGACGAGTGGCGCGCGACAGCGAGCCGGCGCGACTGAGCGGCACGTGTTGCAGCCAGCCAAGGACAGCAACTGGCCGGGCACTACGTGCCGTGGCAGTCGGTTATTTGGACGCCCACCTTGGATGTCAACTTTCCGGCGGTGACGTCACCAGTGTGACCGTCTCTGGCCGACCCATACGAGCCCATCGATGCGCTCCGAAGCTGCCCGACGACCGGCCCGGATCCTTCACGTTCCGCATCTACGAAGCTGCCGTTGGCGGCCGGCGGCGGTCGGTAGAGTAGGAATGTGGCGCGGTGGCAGTAGGTCCGGTTTGTCTGTTGCCGCCCCTTTCGTCTGGCGGTGCCCGAGTAACCTCGCCGTAGCTCCGTCTCCACATCCCCCTCATCGAACCGGACATGCAGGTTTCCCGCATCCGGCTCTCGGACAAGACCTCACGCCTTCGCCCACGGCTGGCTGCGGCCGCGCGCAGTCAAGCGTACGAGCCCGAAGTACCCGTAAAGGTGCTGGAGTGGATAGCTCCCGCCCCGTCGTCGCCTGACCTTGTGCTTGCTGCGCAGCCACCGGCGCAACCGCGGCGCGGTGTAGTTGTCGAGCGCCCGGTAGGCGCCGCTGGTAGTCCCTACGTTGAAGTAGTTCGCCCAGCCGCGCAGCGCTCGGTTCAACTTGCCCACCACAGCCGTGGTCTCTTGCCACCCCGTCTTCAGGTCGGTCAGGTCATGGACCTTCTCGACCATGCGGCGAATGCTCTTCTTCGACGGCCTCATGCCCAGTCGGGCTTTGCCGGTCGTCTTCGAATACAGCCGTCCGAAGGTGTAGCCCAGGAAGTCGAACGTCTCTTCCGGAACCTTGCAGATGCGTGTCTTCTCTTCGTTGACCGTCAGCTTGAGCTTGCCCATGATCTCGCGCATTCGAGACAGCGCCTCTTCGGCCTTGCCCTTCCTGCACAGGATCACGAGATCGTCGGCGTAGGTCA
>CAYJQA010000597.1:0-3479 GCA_964372065.1 uncultured Litorilinea sp. | reverse complement strand
GTTGGGGATAGACCCGGCCTACTATGAGGCGGCCAAGATTGACGGCGCGGCCAAGTGGCAGCAGATCCGCTATATTACGCTGCCGCTCATCCTGCCGCTCATCATCATCCTTGTGTTGTTGGCGATTGGGCGCATCTTCAACGCCGACTTTGGCCTGTTCTACTTTGTCCCGCGCGATAACCCCATGCTCTACAGCACGACCGACGTGATTGACACCTTTGTGTATCGCTCGTTGGTGCAGTTGGGCAACATCAGCATGGCGGCGGCGGCGGGGTTCTACCAGTCGGCGGTGGGGTTTGTGCTGGTAGTGGGGGCGAACTGGCTGGTGCGGCGCATCAACGCCGATTACTCACTCTTCTAGGCAAGGACGCGGCCATGACAACGCTCGCCAATCAACCGCATTCCGGCCGGTCCAGGCCGCGCAAGCCCATCCAGTGGGGCAACCTGTTGGTCCATGTCGTGCTGATCCTCATCGGCTTTACGTGTGTCATGCCGATGATCCTGATCGTGGCCGTCTCGCTGTCGGATGAACGGGCGCTGGCGCTGGAAGGCTACAGCCTGCTCCCGGTGGGCTTCTCGACCTTTTCCTACAAATATGTGTTGCAGAACCCCGGCCAGATATTGCACGCGTATGGCGTGACCGCGCTGGTCACGGCGACGGGGACGGTGGTGGGGCTGCTGCTGTGCTCGATGCTGGCCTATCCCTTGTCGCGCACCGATTACCGGCTGCGCGGGCCGCTGTCGTTCTATGTGTTCTTCACGCTGCTGTTCAGCGGCGGGATGGTCCCCTTCTATATCCTGATGACGCGCTATCTGGGGCTGAAGGACAACATCCTGGCGCTGATTCTGCCCTATCTGGTCACGGCGTGGTATGTGCTGATCTTGCGGACATCGTTTGCCCAACTGCCGGTGGACCTATTGGACGCGGCGCGCATCGATGGCGCGGGTGAGTGGCGCATCTTCTTCCAGATTGTGCTGCCGCTGTCCAAGCCGGTGTTGGCGACGATCGGGCTGTTTTTTGTGCTGCGGTATTGGAATGACTGGTTTCTGGCGCTGCTCTTTATCAACGCCGCCGATCTGTATCCGTTGCAGTATTTACTCTATGTGCTGATGGCGAACATCAACTTCCTGGCCTCCAACCCACAGACGACCGGGGTGCCGATCCCGGCGCAGTCGGCGCGCATGGCGATGGCCGTGTTGGCCTTCGGCCCGGCGCTGTTTACGTTCTTGCTCTTGCAGAAGTATTTTGTGCGGGGCATCACCATCGGCGGGTTGAAGGGCTAACGCGCCGCGCCCCACTGGCTTGTGCTTCCTCGACGGCCTGTCGCAGCGTGGCGGGCCGTCGTCGCCGAATTCGCACTACCCAAACATTAGCTGAGGAGGATAGTATGCCGCGAACTCGATGGATGTTCTGGCTGAACGTGGTTGCGCTGCTGGCGATCTTGGCCGGTTGTGCAGCCCCGGCGGCGCAAGCGCCTGCCGCGGAGGGCGGAGCTGCCGCGCCCGCGTCGGATTTGATCCCCGTCACCTATACCTACGCCGGGAGCGGCGTGCCGCGCGATCTCCAGATGGTGCAAGACGCCATCAACGTGATCCTGAACGAGAAGATCGGCGTCAACCTGACGCTGGAGCCGTTGGACTGGGCTGCGTTCAACGAGAAGGTGCAGTTGCGGTTGGCGGCGGGCGAACTCTGCGACATCATGTTTACCGCGCCGTGGACCAATTCCTACACCAACAATGTCGCCAACGGCAGTCTGCTGGAATTGGACGATCTGCTCAAGGAATATGCGCCGGGGCTGTGGGCGAGCATGCCCGAAACGACCTGGGATGCGGCGCGCATCAACGGCAAGATCTACGGTGTGATCAATCAGCAGATCTTCCCCAAGCCGTGGGGCGTGCACCCGCGCAAGGATTTGCTGGAGAAGTATAACTTCAGCCTGGACAACGTGACCAAGTGGGAGGACATGGAGCCGTGGCTGGAGGCAGTGCGGGACGGCGAGGGCATCACGCCGGTCTATGCCGAGGACAGCACCACGGGGTCGAGCCTGTGGCGGTCGCAGTATTACGGCTATGACCCGCTGGACGACGGCATCCGCTTCGTGGGGATCAAGGCCGACGACGAGACGCTGACCGTGGTCAACCTGTACGAGTCGCCGGAGTTCAAGGCGGCAGCCGACCTGGCTAAGAAGTGGGTGGACGAGGGCTTCTTCCCGCGCGACCTGATGCCACGCGATGAGGCGCAAGCGGCCTTCCGCGCCGGTCTGTTCGCGATGGGCCATCACGTGGAGAAGCCGGGCAACGACGTGGAGATGCAGACCGCGGTGGGCTGGGAGTTTGAGTCCAAGAACCTGACCGATCCGCTGATCCTGGACACGGCGGGCGCGACCGCGACCATGAACGGCATCTGCGCGACCTCGGCGCACCCGGCGGAAGCCATGAAGGTGCTGGAGGAGTTGAACACCAATATCGAGGTCTATAACCTGCTGTCACGCGGGATCGAAGGCACACACTGGGTGTGGGAAGACGAGGCCAATAAGGTCATCACCTATCCCGAAGGCGTGGATTCGGGGACCAGCGGCTACGAGCCGAACACGGACTGGATGTTCGGCAACCAGTTCAACGCCTACTATCGCAGCGCCGCGCAGGTCGGTGCGTGGGAAGCGACCAAGGTGATGAACGACACGGCGTATCCGTCCCAGGCGTTGGGCTTTGTGGTGAATCGCAAGCCCATCGAGACGGAGATCGCCCAGGTGATCGCGGTCATGGACGAACTGGCCCGGCCCATCGAGAACGGCTGGGTGGCCTATGATGAGGCCGCGCCGGAACTGCTGGAGAAGATGAAGGCAGCCGGCAGCGACAAGATTCTGGAAGAAGTGCAGCGCCAGCTTACCGAGTGGCAGGCGGCAAAGGGGCAGTAGCGGCGGCGAGTTGCCGGCGCAGTCAATCCCATAGACAATACCTTCCGGGAAGCAAGCCGCTTCCCGGAAGGTCTATCTTGGCGCACAGAAGCGAGAGACAAAGATGATTACGATCAATGCCACGGTCCCCTTTGCGTCGCCGCCGACCTGGGCCGTGCTGGAACGCACGCTGATCGACGTGATGGATCAGGCGGTCCACCCATTCTTAGCCAAATACACGCTGCCCGACGGCACGCTGATCTGGGGCGATACGTGGCGCAACGGCCGCGACGGGCTGGACGACCTCTATGAAAGCTCGCACAACTGGGCGCTGTACTATGTGTTGGGTGGCGGCGACCATCTGCTGGCGTTGGCGCAGCGCCAGTGGGACGCCATCACGCGGCAAGGAGAACGGCTGGGGCTGGTCCACAAGGAGTATGAGGTGGGCTATGACCAGTTTCACCAGGCCGAGAGCTACATCTACTTCTACTTCCTGTGCATGGCCGACCCGCACAATCCGGTCAACCTTGGCCGCTCCCAGCGGTTTGCTGGCCGACGCCCTTTCCACCGCCTTCTACGTGA
>CAYJQA010000596.1:0-3484 GCA_964372065.1 uncultured Litorilinea sp. | reverse complement strand
CTCCCCTCTCCAACCCCGATTGGAGAGGGGCCGGGGGTGAGGTGAATAAAAAAAGCCCCCGCCTCGCCCGTTTGAAGCAGGGGCCTTTGAGCGGCGCGCGGCCTAAACTGCGTCCGGCAGCAGGCTTTTCACGTGCTTGATCACTGCCGGTAGGACCGACTTGACGGCGGGCGACAGGTCGCTGCCGAAGTCGAAGGACTCCCCCGTGACGGTGATCAAGATCGTGCGCGGCGCGCGCCCGTAAAGCGCTTCAGTGCACGCCAGCAGGCTTTCGGGCGGCATGTGGTGGTGCAGCGAAGGGGCCGCCTCTCGGCTGGGCTGGACGTCCTCGCAGGCGATCAGGCCCGGCGTCGCGCCCACGCGCGCGTCGATCAGGATCGCCAGCGTCGATTTGCTCAGCGCCTCGGTTAAGTCGATGGTGAGCTGGTGGCAGGTGATCACCCACGCCTGGCAGGGTTCGATGACCCCCGCCAGATGCTCCGCCGCCAGCCAGCCTAACCCGTCATCGCCGCGCAAGGTGTTGCCGTAGCCGATGATGACCACGTCCTCGCAGGGCGACGCTACAGACGTCATCCGCGAATCGCCTCGTCGAGCAGCGCACCATCCGCGCCGCGCAGCTCAAAGTGCAGCGCCAGCTCGCCCTGGGCATGCGTCGAGCAGCTCAGGCACGGGTCGAAGGTGCGGATCACGGCTTCCACCCGGTTGAGCATGCCTTCGGTCAGGTTGTTGCCGTCCACGTAGCGGTGCGCGACCTGCTGCACGGCCCGGTTCATCGCCAGGTTGTTGTGCGTGGTCGAGACGATCATGTTGGCGCGCGTGATACGGCCCTGCTCGTCCACTTCGTAGTCATGGATCAGCGTGCCGCGCGGCGCTTCCACCACGCCGATACCCTGGTAGCTGTTGGGCGTCGCGTTGGCGCGCACCCGCGTGCTGAGGATTTCGGGCGAGCGCAGCAGCGCTTCGATCCGCTCCACGGCCCACAGGCATTCGATCAGGCGGGCATAGTGGTAGTAGAACGAGCTGAGGATCATGTTACGCTCAAGCAGGCGGAACTCGGCGTATTCCTGGTCCGCCATGGGCGTGCCGCAGCTATCCACGATGTTGAGCCGGGCCAGCGGCCCCACGCGGTAAATGCCTTTGGGATAGCCGATCGACTTGTAGTAGGGAAATTTCATGAAGGTCCACGGCTCGACCGCTTCGCCGATGTAATCGGTGTAGTCCAGTGGATCGAAGCCTTCTTCGAGCACGTGCCCGCGCTCGTCCATGACGCGCAGCATACCGTGATACATCTCCAGGCCGCCCTGCTTGTTCACCAGGCCCATGAACAGGGTTGGGAAGTTGCCGAAGGTGCGGATTTCTTCGCTGTACTGCGACATCGAGCGCTTAAACCAGTCGAGGTTGCGGCGCAGGATGGCGTACGCTTCGGGGATGGTGCTCAGGATGCGGTCGCGCGTGTTTTCGTCCAGCGGGCTGGCAACCCCGCCGGGCACGATCCAGGTCGGGTGCAGGCGCTTGCCCGCCATCCACTCGATGATCTCCTGCCCGAACTTACGCAGGCGTACCCCGTCACGCACGATCTCCGGGTGCTTTTCCGCTAACCCGAACACGTTGCGCTTGGCCGGGTCGGACTCCATGCCCAGCAGGAAGTCCGGCGAGGACAGGTAGAAGAAGCTCAGCGCGTGCGACTGGACAATGGACGCCAGATTGAGCACGGTGCGCAGCATGTGGGCTGCTTCCGGCAGGCGAATCGCCATGATCGTGTCGCAGGCTTTGGCCGAGGCCAGCTCGTGGCTGATGGTGCAGATCCCGCAGATACGGCCCATCAGGCTCGGCATTTCGTAGTACGGGCGGCCCTCGATGAACTTTTCGAAGCCGCGATACTGCGTGACGGTGAAGCAGGCATCTTCGACCCGCCCGTTGTCGTCGAGCTGGATCGTAATTTTCGAATGGCCTTCGATCCGGGTAATCGGATCGATCACAATCTGTTGGGTCATGTGTGTGTTCTCCTAAGCGCGTGTATAGAAAGCGGCTTTACGTGCCTTCTTGTTATTCACGACAAGCACCTTCCGCTGTCTTGCTCCCCTTCTCCCTCAGGGAGAAGGGGCCGGGGGATGAGGGTTTCCGGACACACTCTAAGCGCCGGGCCGCGTCATCGTGTTGAGGACGGGTTGACGGCCAGCCAACAGCTCGGAAAGGACGTAGTAGATCGTGTCAGCCGAGGGCGGGCAGCCCTGCACGAACACATCAACGTTGACGACCTCGTGAATCGGACGGACGTAAGGCAGCAGCTTGGGCACGATCTGGTCGGGCCACTGCGGCTGCACGTCCACGTTTTCGATGTAGGCGCGGTCCATGATGTCTTTCACGGAGAACGGGTTGCGCATTGAAGGCACGTTGCCCGCGACGGCGCAGTCGCCCAGCGCGACCAGAATCTTCGTGTGCTCGCGGATCAGCTTGATCTTGTGCAGATCTTCATCGCTGCTGACGGCGCCTTCGACCAGCGCCACGTCGACGAGGTCGGGATAGATTTTGTTGTCAACCAGCGGGCTGTAGACGATGTCGATCTGGCTCGCCAGCGCGATCAGGCGCTCGTCCATGTCGATCAGCGACATGTGGCAGCCTGAGCACCCGTCCAGCCATACGGTTGCGACCTTGACTTTGTTGTTACTCACCCTTGACCTCCCGCATGTTGTACAGGTACGGCAGGAATTCATGCCGCTTGACCATCTCGCCGACGGAGCGGCCCTTTTCGACCAGCGCGCCCACCGGGCAAACGTTGACACATTTGCCGCAGCTGGTGCAGGTCATCGATTCGCCCCAGGGCGTCGCGAGGTCGGTGATCACGCGGGCATCGATCCCGCGCCCACGCACGTCCCAGGTGTGCGCGCCCTCGATCTCGTCGCAGACGCGCACGCAGCGCGTGCACAGAATGCAGCGGTTGCGGTCTACCACGAAGCGCTCGTGCGTCATGTCAACCATGCGGACCGGCTGCAAGCTGGGGTAGCGGACGTGGTCCATGCCCAGCCGCTGCGCCAGGGCTTGCAGCTCGCAGTGGCCGTTCGAAACGCACACGGCGCAAATGTGATTGCCTTCAGAGAACAGCAGCTCAAGGATCATGCGGCGATACGCCTGGAGCCGCTCGGAGTTCGTGGAGACTTCCATGCCTTCTTCGACGTGGGTCGTGCAGGCCGGGACCAGCCGCTTCCATCCGGCGATCTCGACCAGGCACAACCGGCACGCGCCGGGCACCGACAGGGCATCGAGCTGGCACAGCGTCGGGAGGAAGATGTTGTTTTCGCGGGCGATCTCCAGGATCGTCTCGTCTTCGTTGGCGCTGACGTCGCGCCCGTCGATCTTTAGGGTCTTAACGCTAGAGCGTACGGCCATGGCTCACCTCACTCCGCCGCCGGCTCAAGGGCCGGGGCGTCGATAATTTTTTCCAGGTATTCGCTGCGGAAGTACTTCAGCGTGCTCAGGATCGGGT
>CAYJQA010000595.1:0-3487 GCA_964372065.1 uncultured Litorilinea sp. | reverse complement strand
CCTGTTTTTGTCAATGACAAGTCGCGTCATTTGATCACGAAATAGCGCGTCACATGGATGGATAGAAAAACAACAGTGATCGTCAGAAATCGCGTCAGTTGATCCGTGACGCGCGTCACGCAGTGTGGGTTGAAGAGGGGGCGGCCGCCCCCTCTTCGTCGGGTCGGTCAGGTGTCTGGGCTTCAATGGTTTGGCGTTGGCGAAAGCGGTAGGACTCGCCCACGAACTCCAGGATGTGCGACTTCGCTGTGACGCGATCCAGCAGGCCGGCGGTCAGGCGTTCGTCACCCAGGATTTGCACCCACTCGCCAAAGGGCAGGTTGGTCGTAATGATGAGTGAAACACGCTCGTGCAAGGTGGAGCAGAACTGGAACAACAACTGGGCGCCGGTGGGCGAGAAAGGCAAATAGCCCAACTCATCGATAATGATGAGTTTGTGACGGAGCGCCTGGTCGAGGAAGCGGTTGAGACGACGCTCGTGCTGGGCCTGGTGCAACTCATTGCTCAGACCGGCGGCGGTGTAGAAGCGCACCCGGTGCCCTTGACGGCAGGCGGCGGCGCCCAAGGCGGTGGCGACGTGGGTTTTGCCTAGACCCGGTCCGCCGACCAGGAGGATATTGGCGGCCTCGTGCAGATAACGGCCACGCGCCAACTCTCGTACCCGTGGCTGGTTGAGCTGGGGAATGGCGGCAAAGTCGAAGTCGGCCAGTTCTTTGAGGACGGGAAAGCGGGCTTCCTGCAGGCGTCGCTTGCGCCGATTCTGGGTGCGCCGGTCAACTTCTTGTTCGGCCAGCGTCGCCAGGTAGTGTTCATAGGCCCAGTGGCCGCGGGTCGCATCCTGCGCACACGCCGCAAAGTTTTCCACAAAGGCGACCAGACGCAGTTCGGTCAGGTGGTTGACCAACACCTGTTGGCGCATGCGTTCGCCGGCTTCCACGATGGTTAGGCTGGGACGATGGCTCATCGCATCCCTCCCAACAACTGGTTGTAGCGTTCGAGGACGACCGGTTGGGCGCCGATGGCAGCCAACTGTGGCTGTTGGGTCAGGTCCAGCGGTAGGAGCTGCGGCGTGGCATCTCGCACGCGGTGCAAGCAGTAGCTTATCCCTTCGGGATGAGCGAGACCGCTCGCCAAGGCCATCGTAATCGCCGCTTCCATCTGCGCCGCCGGATAGTCCCGGTGGAGCATCAGGACCTGAATGAAAATGCGGATCGCCTGGCGCTCCACCTGCTCGGCGCTGTTGCCCTCGCTGGTCTGGCGCAAGTGTGCCAGCAACTCTTCATAGACCGGCGGCCACTGGCGTCGCCAGGTGCGGAGCGGAGTGGCATGCTCGAAGGCGCCGGGACGTTCAGCCAACAGCGGTAGGTAATGTAAGGGGTCGAGGATATCCTGTTCGCGTCCATAGCTGCGTTCGTGGCGGGCAATGACCTGGGTGCGGTCCAGGATCTCGACGTGAAAGGCATAGGCTTTGAGGGTCAGATGCTTGCGCCTTTGTTCGACCGGCACCGAATAGCGGTTAGTCTCAAAGACCACTTGACCATAGGGGTTGAGCGTCAGCTCATGGCTGCGACAACAGGGGAAGCGGGTGCCCTGCGGGCGCGGCAGCGCTCGCAGATGACGGCGCTCCATCGTCCACATTTCGCGGATGGTCGCCGGCTGGCGGTCGACGCGGCGGCTGTCGTCACGCTCACACGCCGCCCGCAAGCAGGCGTTGAGTTGAGCAAACGACTCGGCTTCAGGGATGGGCGTCAGAAAGTTGCGCCGCGCATAGCCGACGCCATGCTCCACGCCCCCTTTTTCATGGCCTTGGTTGGGCGTGCAGTAGCGACTTTCAAAGAGATAGTGGCTGCGAAAGGCGACAAACGACTCCTGTTCCTGCCGGCTTCTGCCTTCCAGAATCCGTTTGACCGCCGTCTTCAGATTGTCGTAGATGAGCCGCTGTGGCACCCCGCCAAAGTGGTGGAAGGCGGCCACGTGGCCGGCGAAGAAGGCTTCTTGGCGTTGGCTGGGAAAGGCCATCACGAAGATCTTGCGCGAGTAGCACAGCCGCATCACGAACAGCTCCACTACCAGCGGCTTGCCCTGCAGCCGCACGGTGGCTTCGCCCCAGTCCACCTGCGCATCCACCCCCGGCTCAAACGACAGGGGCAGGTAGACTGGCGGTCGTTTCAGTTCCCGGCGCCGCTCACCGATGTAGCGGCGCAGGTTCGAGGCGCTGCCGCCATAGCCTGCCGCCTGCAACAACTCATAGATCTTGCGTCCGGTGTAACGCTGTTTGCGCGGCATCTGCTCACTCTGCAACAACAACTCGTCGATACGTCCCTGGTACGGTCCCAGCACGGGCGCCGGTTTGGGCGCTACCCGTGTGTACCGTTTCGGTGCCGCCGACTCAATCGCATCGCGCACCGTCCAGTAACTGTGGCGTAACTCACTGGCGATCTGGCGCATGCTCTTGCCCTCTACATAGTACGCTCGTCGGATTCGTTCACGTCGCTCCACGCTTATCATGCCTCCCTCCGCTTCGGCTCAAGGTCTCTACCAATACCTCTTACCTTAGCGGATTTGCGCTGGCGTGACGCGCTTTTTCGTGATCCCTTTCTCGATCTACTGACGCGACTTTACAGTATCAAAAACAAAAGCCGGAACAGGCGACCAGGATTCGCAGCCCTGTCCCCGACGGAGAAACTTCGGTGTAGGTCGCCATATTCTCGACCACGGTCTGCGCCTGAGAGTCCATCTCGGATCCCGTGATACAGCGGTCCAAGTCGAGACCCACAAAAGGATCGTCCTCCGTCAAGACAAAGCCGATGCCGTCAATCTCCGCCGCACGGTGGGCAACGTACACGGCGTAGGCATCATCGAAACTGCCCCATGTGTTGGCCCAGTGCACTCCCGCGCTGTGTAGCGTGTGCGGATTGACCGGCTGTTTGGCCGGTTTGCCACTGCCGCGTTGCGCGGCGTAGCGCCAACAGACCCATTGCGAATAGGCCCGCAGTTCGTCGGGGATCCGGTCGGGCTGGAACGGAAGCGGGCGTTCCGCGGCATGGGGTTCGCCGGAGTAGGGTTTCTGTTCGGGGGTCATAGCACCAGTATAGCGATGCCAGCCATGGCGTTTCACCGGACCTGTCCATTTGCTACACTAGATAATGGTGGGATCGCCTGGAGCGAGTCACCGGCTCCCATTTTCAACGGACTTGAAGGGAGTTGAGCCTTGGCTCGTTGTCGGCAAGGCTGGTCGCATGGGTACTGGGCAACACAGGACCATCGTGTGCATGAGGACACTCCAGGCAACCACTCTCACCTCCTTGTGTAAGGCACTACCAGACCAGACTCTTCCGCTCGTCACTGCCCGCCACCTGCCAAATGGGGTCCAGGAGCACGTCGTGGGTGAGTACGTCGTGGAGCGTCGCAAACCAGAAGCGCGCTTTACCGCCACTCTCCTCGGTGATCGCCCTGAGATTAGCCAGCCGTTTTTCGCCCGTGGTAA
>CAYJQA010000594.1:0-3493 GCA_964372065.1 uncultured Litorilinea sp. | reverse complement strand
GCCTCGTAGTCGTCAAACTGGCGGGGCAGGATGGCGAGCAGGTCGCGCAGGTTGGTGATAAACGCATCGGGCAAGTCTTTCCAGACGCCGCCGATCCGCATATAGCTGAGGGTGATGCGGGCGCCGGAAGCCATCTCGAAGAGGTCCAGGATGCGCTCGCGTTCACGCGTGGCATACATGAGCAGGCTCATGCCCGTGCCGGAAACATCCAGCACATGGGTGGAGAGCCAGAAGAGGTGCGAGGCGAGGCGCTGCAGCTCGCTCATGATGACGCGGATGACCTGGGCGCGGGGCGGCGCTTCGACGCCCATCAGCTTCTCGACCGTCAACACATAGCCAAAGTTGTTGGTCATGGACGAAAGGTAGTCCATGCGGTCGGTGTAATAGACAAAGTCCTTGTAGCGTTTGTTCTCGCCGGTCTTCTCAAAGCCACTGTGCAGGTAGCCCAAGTCCGAGTCCACATTGACGACGGTTTCGCCGTCCAACTCCACGACCAGGCGCAAGACGCCGTGGGTGGCGGGGTGGTGGGGCCCCATGTTGATGATCATGTGTTCCCGGTTCATGCCGGGGGGCAGCTTGGGTGCGATGCTCTCGGCGGGCAATATCTGCTTGCCCAGGGTCTCGAACTCCGGGTCGCCCCAGGTCAAGGTGAAGGGCACTTCTTCGCCGCCGACGGGCATGTCCTTGCGCAGCGGGTGGTTGGGCCAATGGTCGGGCATGAGGATGCGCCGGTGGTCCGGGTGATCCGTGAAGGTGACGCCCATGAGGTCCCACACTTCCCGTTCAGGCCACTCGGCTCCGGCAAAGATACGGGCTAGGCTGGGGATGGTGGGCCGGTCGTGGTGCTCGCCGTCATCCATCGCCGGGGCGACGATGGTCAACTGCTGCTTGCGCGCATAGGAGCGCAGTTGATAGGTCAGATGGAAGCGCGCGGCGTCGCCCTCGATGGGGAGCTCGAGGCGGTCGATGGCGGAGACATCCACCAGGGCTTCATAGGTCAACTGCGGGTCGTCTTTGACGAACTGGGCCAACGCGGGTAGTTGGTCCGGCTTGACATAGACGACCTGCTGGCCGTTGTGCAGACCGGCGGCCAGAATGGCGTCGCCAAACCGCGCGACGATGCGCTGCGTGTCGGCGGTTTCGCCGGTGGGCAGGGGCGTCGGCGCGGGGATGGCAACGTCGTTGATGCCGGGCAGTGTCTCGTATTCGCGATAGCGTGGAGAGGGATTCAGCATGTGGCGGCTCCGGCCTGGGCTACGCGGCCTGCTTGGCGCGCAGGGATTCCAATGAATCAATGTCTTGCGGCGCGAGCATGGCTTCCATCAGTTCGGCGCGTCGGTAATAGGCGAAGGTCTCGCGGCCTTGTTTTTCGCGCAGCTTGTCCAGCGCGTAGAGCAGCGCTTCGGGGCGCGGCGGGCAGCCGGGGACGTAGACATCCACCGGGATGATCTTGTCGACGCCCTGCACGATGGCGTAGTTGTTAAAGGGGCCGCCGGCGCTGGCGCAGATGCCCATCGCGATGACCCACTTAGGTTCCAGCATTTGGTCGTAGAGGCGCTTGATGACCGGAGCCATCTTGTTGCTGACGCGGCCGGAGACGATCATGAGATCAGCTTGGCGCGGGCTGGCGCGGAATAGCTCGGAGCCATAGCGCGAGATGTCGTGGCGGGCGGTGCCGGCGGCGATCATCTCCATGGCGCAGCAGGCCAGGCCAAAGAGCAGCGGCCAGGTGCTGTTCTGGCGGCCCCAGTTGGCGAGGCTTTCTAGACTGGTGGTGAGAATGCCTTCGGGCAGTTTCTCTTCAATACCCACGGTTCAACCCTCCTATCCAGACAGACCGGCGCCATGTGGACGGCGACCGGGGGGACTCCAACGCAACCAATGACTACTATATATAGGCGTTTTCAGCGATCTGCATTGCCCGGATCACAACAAAAGAGCCAAGAACGCGGCGATTGCACGTGCTTGACTCTTCTATCTCAGGGCAGCGGGCCACCACATTCCTACTCCCAATCGAGCGCGCCCTTTTTCCATTCGTAGGCCAGGCCCACGATCAAGATGAGGAGGAAGAAGGCCATCGGGCCGAGCGCCAGCCATATGCCAAAGGTGTCGCGCAGGGTGCGGATCACGGCGGCCCAGGGGTAGAGAAAGATGACTTCGATGTCGAACAGGATGAAGAGCATCGCCACCAGGTAATACTTGACCGGAAAGCGGCGGCGGGCGTCGTGGTAGGGAATGATGCCCGATTCGTAAGGCTCAAGCTTCTGCTTGTTGGGCACGCGCGGGCCAATCAGATAAGGGAAGCCCAACGCGATGATGCCAAAACCGACGCCGATGACGACCAGAATGAGTAGCGGTAGGTACTCCTGGGCCACGTGGTCAACCCCTCTCGTCGCAGATGGCTAGGCGCTCAAATCGATAGTCGCCCGGCAAAAGTTGACTCAACACGGCAGCAGTGTTGAGTCCCAAGAGCGCGACCGGGTTCACCGACCGGCGCAGACTATTTGTTAAGTTTATCACGATCGTTTTTGGGGTGTCAATCTTGGGCAAAAGTACGCGCACATTCCCTGCGCTCAAGCGTGGTGGGGGACCGGCGGAGGAATTAGCGGGAGCGGGGCCGCAGGATGAATATGCCCGGCGCTCGCCCCTGGGCTTGGCGGTGGATTGTGACCTGTGCTACAATCTCAACCGTCCGGGCACAAGCTAACCGGCGTGTGTTTA
Source organism: uncultured Litorilinea sp. (assembly GCA_964372065.1). Classification (GTDB taxonomy): domain Bacteria; phylum Chloroflexota; class Anaerolineae; order Caldilineales; family Caldilineaceae; genus QEUY01. The sequence goes on along the minus strand of CAYJQA010000594.1, from coordinate 772 downwards.
TGCAGCGCAATCCGCTCTTCTTGAGGGAAAATCCATGCCGCGCGGGGCGACCGGCGCGGCCGGGAAATTACGGTGTTTTGACCCGTGACAATTTTCTCGTTGCAGAGACTGTGTGCTAGCATAGGTCGGCATTTGTACCTTTCTACACAAACGTTCTGGTAGTAAGGGCCACACAGGCAGCCGCACCCACTTCCACTCATTCATGGCCAGTTGTCTGCGCGGCCTTTTGTTTGGGTAGCGTTGGACGCGGGCGCTGGATCGTCGAAAGCAGTAGGCGAGGAGCAGTCACGACATGCTGAGCAACTATGGGTTCATTCTCATCCTGACCATGCTGGCGATGATTGTGCCGGTGGTAGCCGTGGTGATCGGCGTCTTGCTTGGTCCCCATCGCCCGGACCCGATCAAGACCGCCACGTATGAGAGCGGTATGCAGACGGTCGGCGACACCTGGGTGCAGTTCAAGGTGCAGTACTACCTGATCGGTCTCATCTTCCTCATCTTCGACGTGGAAGTGATTTTCCTCTTCCCGATTGCGCTGGCTTTCAACAGCATGAGTCTTTTCGGCGTGGGCGCGACCGTGACCTTCGTGGTGATTTTGTTGCTGGGCCTGTTCTTGGAATGGCGGAAGGGCGCGCTGGAGTGGCAGTAGGCCCCGCCGCGTTGGTATCCGTGACCCGCGTACTTGTCGGATTCATGTTGCACCGTACCCTGCTGGAGGACTAGATGCTGGACTGGAGCACTGGCCTTTCCGAATTGTTGATGAGTCTGGGGC
>CAYJQA010000593.1:0-3497 GCA_964372065.1 uncultured Litorilinea sp. | reverse complement strand
ACACCTGGGAGAACAACTATCGCGCGCGCGGCCTGTACGACAAATACACGCCGCACAGCGGCTTCCTGCGCTACGTGATCAACAACCCGCGGGCCTAGCGCCCGCGCAAGCGCAGCGCTGCGGGCTCATTTTCTTACGATGAGTTCGGGGCCGCCGCTGCCAGCGGTTCTCTCGTACACCCCATCTCCCGCCTTCTTGTACTTGGTGAGTCCGGAGCTCTTGATCTTGTCGTCCGACACCGAGTAGGTTCCGCCCAGGGCGACCGCGCTGATGCGGCGCTCGCACGGCTGGCCGCAGCTGGGGCAGGCGCTGAGTTTGGCATCGGCCATGCGCTGCACCACTTCGAACAGGCCCTTGCATTTTTCGCAGTGGCCCGAAGTGGGGGCGTATTCGTAAATCGGCATGGGTGAATTTTAGCGCGGACGCGAAGGTCGGTGTGCGCTATGCGCGATCGTCGCGATGCCGTGCAGCTTGAGATTAGGACGCCACCGGCAAGGCCACGCCGAATTTTTCCGCCCACGGAGCGAGCGCCGGCAGGATAGCCGCTTCCAGTTCGACGCCGTCGCGCAACTGCCGTTCGCGGCGCGCGAGGCCGTTCTGCCCGGGCAGGCGCACGCGCTCGTATCCCTTGCGCGGCGGGTTGTCCAGGCAGGCTTGCGCGACCCAATCCATCTGGCGGCGGAATGCGTCGCCGCCGCTGAAGGCCTGCGGATCCAGAATCTGCAGGAAGACGCTGGCTCCCAGCGCTTCCCGGGGATCGGCGCGGCCGTGGCCGGCCAGACCCGCGGTGAGCGCTTCCACCAGCAGCGCCAGGCCGTAGCCCTTGTGACCCGCGTCGAGTCCGCCCAGCGGCAGGATGGTTCCCTTGTGCGGCGCATGCAACACCGCGGGGTCGTCGGAGGTTTCCCCGGTCTCGTCGATCAGCCAGTGCTGGGGCAGGCGCTTTCCTTCCTTGCGCAGGCGATTGGTCAACATATTGGTGGTGATGGAGGTGGACACGTCGATCAACACCGGGGCGTCGCTGGTGGGAAAGCCGATGGCGATCGGGCTAGGCGAAAAAACGGCGCGCAGTCCGCCATGCGGAGCGACGCTGGCGCCCGCCGGCGCGGAGGAGAGCAAGAGCATGACCAGGCCCTGGTCGGTGGCGCGCTTCAAGTAGGCGGCGAGACAGGCGATGTGATGGCTGCGGCCTATGGTTACCGTGCCGCTGCCGTAGGTTCTGGCCTTCTGCATTGCGACATCCATCGCGCGCAGCACCAGCCAGGGGCCGGGCAGGCGCTGGCCGTCCCAGGTGACGACGGCGCCATGGTCGGCGAGCGTGATCGGTTCGCCCTGCAGCTTCATCTGTCCCCCCTCGATATGCTGCAAATAGGTGGCTAGAAGCTGCAGCCCGTGGGTGTCGTGGCCGAGCAGGTCGGCTTCGACCAGGATGTCGGCGACGTCATGAGCGCGATCCTGCGGCATCCCGGCCGCAGTCAGCAGCGATTGGGCAAACGCGATCAGCGCGGGAGCGTCATAGTGCGTCGCGGGGGCGTATTGGTCGATTGGCATGGGTGGATTCTAGCGTGGACGGGAGGAACGGTGGGTAATTCGCAGCCGCTAGGGCCGGCTGCAATAGGGCGCGTCGCGGGTGATGGAGCAGGGCTTAGGACTTCAGGACTATGCCAAACCGAGTTGCCGCGGAAAGGATGCTGCCACGAAATCGACGAACGCCCTCACGCGAGCCGAGAGTTGATGACGTTGCGGGTACACCGCATAGATGTCGGCGTCGGGCGTGTGGTACTGAGGCAGCACCTGCGCGAGGCGGCCGCTGCGCAGAAAGCGCTCGATGTCCCACTCGGCGCGCATCAGGATGCCGTGGCCGTCCAATGCCCAGTTCACGGCGATCTCGCCGTCGTTGGTGGTCAGGTTGCCGCGGGTCCTGACCGCTTCGGTGCGTTGATGGCGCCCGCGTCCGCTGCTGAGGCGCCATACGCCGTAGGCCTGTTCGCCCTGGCGAATGCCGATGCAGTTATGGCGGGTGAGGTCGTGCGGTACCTTGGGCTCGCCATGGCGGGCGAGGTAGGCCGGCGATGCGCAGAGCAGGCGCCTGTTCGGCGCGATGCTCCGGGCGATTACGCGCGTGTCCGGCGGCGCGCCGAACCTGATGCACACGTCGAACGCCTCCTCCGACAATTGCGGCGGGTCGACCGATAACTGCAATTGCACCTCGACCTGCGGGTGCTTGCGCACGAAGCCGGAGATCAGGGGCGCGATATGGCTGCGCCCGAACCCGAGCGTCGCATTCACCCGCAGCAGCCCCTTCGGCGTTCCCTTGGACGTGCCCAGCAGTTCAGCCAGGTTGTCGATGTCGCCGAGGATGCGGCGCGCGTGCTTGAGGTAGAGCTCTCCCTCCGGGGTGAGGCTCATGCGCCTGGTCGTCCTGTTGACTAGGGAGATGCCGATGCGTGTTTCCATTTGGGCGAGCCGCTTGCTTACGGCCGGCGTGGTGATGCCCAGCTCGCGTGCCGCCGTGCTGAGGCTGCCGCTGGAGGCGAGGGTGGAAAAAAATCCCAGGTCGACGGGCTGGATGCCTGTGCTCATGGCGTGGATAGTTGAATTCAAGTTAATAATGGATTCACTCTAGCGCCGATCCTGTCGTGCGTCCAGTTCGTAAAGTACCGGCTCGTCCCCTTTCTGCCGGAGACCCGCCTTGAATACCTATCGCATTGCCACCATCCCCGGAGACGGGATCGGCAAGGAAGTCGTGCCGGCTGGCCAGCGGGTGCTCGAAGCCCTCGCGGCGGCGGACGGCGCCTTCCGCTTCGAGTTCGAGGACTTCGGCTGGGGCGGCGACTGGTACCGCAAGCACGGCGTGATGATGCCCGACGATGGCCTGGACGCGCTGCGCGACAAGGACGCGATCCTGTTCGGTTCGGCCGGCGACCCGCACATTCCCGACCACATCACGCTGTGGGGCCTGCGGCTGAAAATCTGCCAGGGCTTCGACCAGTACGCCAACGTGCGTCCGACGCGCATCCTGCCGGGGATCGACGCGCCGCTGAAGCGCTGCAAGCCCGCGGACCTCGACTGGGTCATCGTGCGCGAGAACTCCGAGGGCGAATACTCGGGCGTGGGCGGCCGGGTGCACCAGGGCCATCCGATCGAGGTTGCCACCGACGTGGCTATCATGACGCGCGCGGGCGTGGAGCGCATCCTGCGTTTCGCCTTCAAGCTGGCGGAGTCGCGCCCGCGCAAGCTCCTGACCGTGATCACCAAAAGCAATGCGCAGCGCCATGCGATGGTGATGTGGGACGAGATCGCGACGCAGATCGCGAAGGAGTTCCCCGGCGTCAACTGGGACAAGGAACTGGTCGACGCGGCCACCGTGCGCATGGTCAACCGCCCGGGGAGCCTGGATACCATCGTCGCGACCAATCTGCACGCCGATATCCTGTCCGACCTGGCGGCGGCGCTGGCCGGCAGCCTCGGCATCGCGCCTACTGCCAACATCGATC
>CAYJQA010000592.1:1415-3501 GCA_964372065.1 uncultured Litorilinea sp. | reverse complement strand
GAACGTTTCCCCGCGGATGTATGGGGGGTCGATGGGCCGGGCATCTTCTCGACGGTGACGGTAACAATCGGCGAGTCGGTGGTGCGGCTGGTCCTGCTCCTCAACGACCCGATAACCGTACTCCAGTCCACCCAGGCCGCCACGCCCACCCCATGAGCCTGCATCTGATCGTGTTACGCGACTTCCTGATAACGTTCGGGTGCGTAGCGCGCGGCCAGCAAGCCGGTGGCTGCCGCCGGGTCGATGGCCTGTACCAACACGCCTTCCTGCCCGTAGGGTAAGTACGCCTGGCATTCGCCGGACGGCGCGATGAGGCTGGTCGCTGATTCCTGGTAGCGCAGCGCGTAATTGACGCTGGCAAAGTAGATCGTGTTTTCCCGGCTCCGCATCATCATCGCCTTCTCGTAATAGGGCGCGTCGGCCGCGCCCCATGCCGTCAGACGGACACCCTCTAGATTGCTCCCCGTGTGCTGCGGATGAAAGACGATCTGCGCGCCCCGCACCGCGGCCCAGCGCACCGTCTCCGGATAGCGCCAGCCCTCGTGGCAGATCGCCACGCCGAACTTCACTCCGTTGACCGCGAAAAGCTGCCGGGTATCGCCGGGTATATAGTACTGATCTTCGCTCGGGTCGATCTGGTTTTTGGTCTGGTAGCCCTGCAGCCGGCCCTGGGCGTCAAAGACATAGGCGGCAATCTGGCGGCCTGCCCCGGTGAGCCGTTCCGTGCCCAGGATCGTGGCGACGGCATAGGTGCGGGCATACTGCGCCATCGTCTGGAGCACGTGGTCCTGCTCCGCCTGGCTGAAGGGCAATACGGCAAAATCCTGGCCCCGCAGCCCCGGCAGATAGGCTTCGGGGAAGCACACGATCTCCGCGCCCTGGGCCGCAGCATCGGCCAGGAGCCGCTTAATCTTGTCCAGGCCGTCGTCGAGGGTGGTCGCGACCGCAGGCGTCGCCAGGCCAATGATCATGGATGACCTCCAAAGGGAATGCTATCGGCTGGGATAGGATAGGTGTCCAGCGGTTCAGGCTGCGGCGAATAGCCGCCGGCCAGCGCACCGTGCGTATTGTAGCCAAGTCGCGTTTTGCCGCCAAGCAGGCCCACGCGTTGGGGGTGGGTGCGTCTGTGGTCGCCGCTTAAGGCTGCGCCTTTGCAAAGATGTAGAAGTCGGCAAAACTGCCGCTGGTGGGCGCGCCGGTATCGGGGTATTGGTTGGGGATGTGGCGGAGCAGCGTCCATGCCGGCGCGTGGGACGCGACCCAATCGGTGAAGCGGTGATGCCGGACATGGGGCGACTGGGCCGCGGCTTGCGCGTCGGTGTTGCTGGAGTAGACGAGCACATAGCGCGTCGCCGAGGCAAAAAGCTGCCGCATATAGCGGTCGTACACTGCGTCTTCGACCAAATGGAAGATGACGTCCAGCGAAAGCGTTAGCTCGGCGGTCTCGCCGGCGTATTCGTCCATCAGGCGAAAGGTCTTGGTGGGGTCGGTCGCAAAGAGTTCCCGGCAGCGGGCGACGGCGGCGGGGCTGATGTCAAAGCCCAGATAGCGCGGATAGATCGCCAACTGCAACTGATTGCCGTCGCCGCAGCCATACTCGATGACGGACTGGATGGCCTGCTCCCGCACAAAGCCGTTGAGGACGTCCGCTTTTTGTTGGGCGAACTTGCCGTAGGAGCCGGGGCCGGAATTGCCCCCTTTGTCATAGCGCCGCAGCCAATAGGACGAGGAATCCTGAAAAGCGCGGCGCTGCCACGCGAAATAGGCGCGCCTGAGGATGGGACCCAAGACCGGGATGGCGGCAATCGTCTGTTTGAGATAAGCAACAGCTTTGCTCATCCAGCGGCTACTTTCTGGAGATGGCTTAGGGCACGAGCAGGACCGGGCCGGGGTGTTCGGCGACCAGCGCCGACTGTTCGCCGGGCAGGACCAACGTGCCGCTTTCCTGGCTGCGGAGCGCGGCCAAGACGGAACCGTCACGGCGGACGGGGATGAGGGTCAACTCGACATCACCGGCGCGGGCGCGGGCCTGGGCTTCCAGTTCGGCCAGCCCTTCGCCCGCCTCATCGCGCGGCCAGAGCAAGAC
>CAYJQA010000592.1:0-1405 GCA_964372065.1 uncultured Litorilinea sp. | reverse complement strand
GCGCACCGTCGAGCCGAGGCTCGTGCGGTGGAAACGACCGGCGCGGCCGACGCTCATGAGAGCGGCGTGCTCGGCGGCAGCCAGCAGTTCGCCCACGACCGGTCCGCGGCGCACCTGGAAATGCCAGCGGACGGGAGTCCGGGTCGTCACTTCGTTCATGGCGCGCTGGATGGTGGCGGCGACGGCGCGCAGTTGGCGCTCCAGGACGCGGTTGTCCAACTGGCGGCGTTTGGCCGTGTAGGAGCCGATTTCGTGGGAGAAGGGCAGGCCGCAGAGGTGCAATAAGTTGATGTCCTCGATGAACAGCCCTTCTAGCTCCGCTTCCATGAGCGCCGCCAACTCGGCGGCGGCGCGCAGGGCGGCGACGCTCTGGGGCGAGGCATCCAGCGCGACCAAGATGCGCTCACCGGATTCGGTGGACGCGCGCTCGGCAGGCGTGCTTTCGCTCATTGGACGGCTCCTTCCTGGCCTTTCCCTGCCCGTCGCGCGGGTCGCTTGGCCGGGGTGGCCTCTTGCGCCGTGGGGGCTTCCAGCGCCTTGCGTTTGGCTACCATCTCGACAAGACGGTCGGCGACGCGGCGATTAACGCTGCCTTCGGGATAGACGCCGTTGGCGTCGGCGGTCCCGGCGGGCAGCCCCGTGAGAATCTCGATCCCTTCGTCGATGGTGACGATGGGGTAGATGTGAAACTTGCCGGCGGCCACGGCGTCGACTACATCCTGACGCAGCATGAGGTGTTTGACGTTGGTAGCCGGGATCAGAACCCCCTGCTCGCCGGTCAGCCCGCGCGCGGCGCAGAGGTCAAAGAAGCCTTCGATCTTCTCGTTGACGCCGCCGATAGCCTGCACCTGGCCCAGTTGGTTGACCGAGCCGGTGACGGCCAACGACTGCTTGATGGGCACGCGGGCGATGGCCGAGAGCAGGGCGTATAGTTCGGTGGAGGAAGCGGAATCGCCGTCGACGCCGCCATAGGATTGCTCAAAGACCAGGCTGGCGTCCAGCGCGAGGGGCTGGTCCATGGCGTAGCGGCTGCGCAGATAGCCGGAGAGAATCAGCACGCCCTTGTTGTGGAGCGGGCCGCTGAGTTCCACTTCGCGCTCGATGTTGACCACATCGCCTTTGCCCAGGTGGACGGCGGCGGTGATGCGCGACGGGCGGCCAAAGGCGAACGTCCCCATGCTGATGACCGACAGCCCATTGATCTGGCCGATCTGGCTGCCGGTGGTGTCGAGCATGATCGCGCCGCGCAGCGTTTCTTCCTGCATGGCCTGGCGCACGCGGTCGTTGCGATAGACCTGGGCGTCGAGGGCCTGCTGCACGTGGGCGGCGCTGACAGTGGCCGCGCCCGCGGTCTGCGCCCAGTGGTCGGACTCTTCCAGGAGGTCCACGATGGTCTGCATACGGG
>CAYJQA010000591.1:0-3511 GCA_964372065.1 uncultured Litorilinea sp. | reverse complement strand
CGCCGGGGCCGCGCCCTATTTCGACATCATGGCGGTGCAGGGCTATGGGCTGTGGAGCGGGCCGACCGACCACCGCATGCATCCGCGCGTGCTGAACATCGGCCACCATCTCTTTATCCGCGACGTGATGGTGCAGAACGGCGATAGCCACAAGCCGATCTGGATCTCCGAGATGAACTGGAACGCCGCGCCGCCCGACGTGGAAGCGCGCTATGGTCGCGTGAGCCTGGAGCAGCAGGCGCGCTATCTGCCGCTGGCCTATGCCCGCGTGATCGAGGAATGGCCGTGGGTGGGCGTGGCGAACACGTGGTATCTCAAACGGGCGACCGACGCGTGGGAACTGAACGGGCAGCCGGAAGCCTATTTTCGCTTGCTCGCGCCGGACTTCACGCCGCAGCCCGTCTATACGGCCATGCAGGAGTTCACCGCCACCCAACCCCACCGCACGAACTCGCCATGAACGACTCGATCTGGCGCGAACGCCGCGCGGCCATGCGACCGTGGCTGCTCTTGACCGCGATCGCGCTGCTGGCCGCGGCGCTGCGCTTCTGGCGGCTGGACGGCTCCAGCCTGTGGAGCGACGAAGGCAACACGTGGGCGCTGATCCAGCGTTCGTTTGCGGCCATTGCCCGTGACGCCGCCGCCGATATTCACCCACCGGGCTATTACTGGCTGCTCAAGGTGTGGACAAGCGTCTTTGGCCTCGACGCGGCCGGGATGCGGAGCTTCTCGGCGCTGGCCGGCGTGGCGCTAGTGCTGGCCGTTTATGGCATCGGCAGGCAAACGGGCGGCCCGCGCTTTGCGTTGACCGCGGCGTATGTGGCGGCGATCAACCCGTTCCAGATTTACTATGCCCAGGAAGCGCGCATGTACATGCTGCTGGCGCTGCTGGGCGCGGGGCTGATAGCGGCGTTATTGGCCTGGCTGGCGTGCGAAGAACGGCAGCGCGCGCCTGGGTGGGCGGCGGCGGGCTTTGTGGCCTGTGGCGCGGCGGGCTTTTGGACCCACTACAGCTTTCCCATCCTCTTGACCGCGGCGGGGCTGGCCTATCTGTGGTACTGGCTGCGCCGGAGCCGCGCCCATCCGCGCGGGCTGGCGCGGCTGACCTACTTCACGCTGGCTAACGCCGCCATCCTGGTGTTGTACAGCCCCTGGCTGACGACCGCGGTGGAACGCGTGCTCAACTGGCCCAAGGGCGGCGTGGCGACGCAGGTGGGCGAGGGCGTCCGGCTGACGCTGCGCACGCTGACCTTTGGCCCGCTGCGCGATCTGCCCGAACCGCTGTGGCCGTGGCTGGCGGCGGCGGGCGTGCTGCCGGTGTTGGGGGCGGCGGCGCTGGCGCGGCGTCCGCAGGGCGTGGCGGTGGCGCTGTGGCTGGCCGCGCCGGTCGGCCTCATGGCCGGGCTGGGGCTGTTTAGCGACGCTTTTCTCAAGTTCTTGCTGGTGGCCGCACCGGCATGGGTGCTGCTGAGCGTGGCGGCGGCGCGCCTTCTGCCACGGCCCGACTTGGGGTATCTAGCGGTGAGCGCGGGCGCGACCGCGCTGGCCGCGGTGAGTCTGCCCGCCTACTACACGTCGCCCACCGTGCGCGACAACTATGCGGGCGTGGCGGCCTATGTGGCTGCGGTCGCCGAACCCGCGGCCGCGGCGGTTGTGCTGGATGCGCCGGGGCAGGCGGATGTGTGGTCCTATTACGACCCTGGTCTGCCGGTGTTGGCCCTGCCGCAGCAGCGCCCGCCCGACGAAGCCGCGACGCTGGCCGCGCTGTCGGAAACCGTGGACGACCGCCGCCAGGTTTTTGCGCTCTACTGGGCGACGGATGAGGCGGATCCCAACCGCATCGTGGAGTCCTGGCTTGACCGCCACGCCTTCCGCGGGCTGGAGAGTTGGCAGGGCAACGTGCGCTTTGTGGTCTATTCGGCCCCCAACCGGCTGGCCTGTGCGGAGTTGACGCCGCCGGTGGGGTTTGGCCCGGTGCTGGCGCTCATGGGGCAGTGCCAACCGGACTTGCCGCAGATGGTTCCCTCCGGCCAGACGGCGCTGGTCGGGCTGCGCTGGCAGGCCACCCAGTCGTTGAGCGTGCGCTATAAGGTGACGGTGCAGTTGCTCGACGCCGCGGGCCAGGTGATGGCCCAACACGACGCCGAACCCGCGGGCGGTTCCCGTCCCACCGACGGGTGGCTCCCCGGCGCAACGGTGGACGACAATCACGGGTTGCCCATCCCGCCGGGCGCGCCGCCGGGCGATTACCGGCTGATCGTGGCGGTCTATGACCCGGTCACCGGCGCGCGTCTGCCCACGACCGCGGGGGATGCGCTGGAACTGGGGGTGGTGACGGTGACGCGGCCGGCCAAGCCCGTCCCGGCGGAGGTAGTGCCCATCCGCCGCCGCTCCAATGCCCAGTTCGGTCCCGTGCGGCTGGTCGGCTATGACGCGCACAAGAAGGGCTACAGCCACGCGCCGGAGACGCCGTTAACGCCGGGCGATCAGGTGCATGTTACGCTGCTGTGGCAAGCGCCCATGCCCCTGCCGCGACGTGGCCGGCGGACGCCGCCTTCACCCTGCGCTTGGGCGACCAGGTCCTGAACGCGCCGCTGGCCGGGACCGCATTTCCGACCGCCGCCTGGCAACCCGGCGACCTGGCGCGCGGTGAGTTTGACCTCCTCTTTGACGGCCGCGGCGTAGTTCCCACGCTCCAGGTCGGCAAGACCGTGCTCCGCCTGGCCCGCTTGCCCCGCTAGGGCGCGCGACGATCACGCGCCCTAGCGGGGGCGAGATCAGGGCTGATGGATTTGGATGAGATTGCCACAGGTGTCCTCAAAGACGGCTACCGTGCCGTGTTCGGTACGGGTCGGCTCCTGCCGGAAGACGACGCCTAGGCCCTTCAGCCGTGCGGCCTCTTGCTCCACATCGTCGACGCCGAACACGATGATGGGCAGTCCGGCAGCATAGACGTCCGCCTGGAAGGGCTTGGCAATGGGGTTATTGCTTGGCTCCAGCAGCAGCCCTGTGCCGTCCGGCTCTTCCGGGGAAGCGACGATCGCCAGGTAGGCTTCGGGCATGTAGAGGCGCTCGACAAAGCCGAGCACCTCGGTGTAGAACTTGAAGGCTTTGATCGGGTCATTGACCAAGACACTGACGAGGGTGATCTTCATGGTTTCATCTCCTTTGGATTGAGTGGCCGAGTCGGGAACTGCGCCGATTATAGAACATTTGTTTCGGGTGATCAACCCCGAACTCACCGTGTTGTCAGCGCGGATAGGTTTGACAGGCCGCTACGCTTGCTATAGCATAGGGAATGCGATCCGGCTGTGGGGGAGGGACGACGAGGATGGAGCACCCAGATCATACCTACGCGGGCAGCAGCCCGACCATGCAGGCGATGGAACAATTTCTGTGCCCGGTGGATGAGGCGGCGCGCATCATCGGGCAGAAGTGGACGCTACAGATCGTCCATGAGCTATTGGACCATCCGTCGCGGCGTTTTTGCGAGCTGCAAGAGGCGCTGGGG
>CAYJQA010000590.1:0-3511 GCA_964372065.1 uncultured Litorilinea sp. | reverse complement strand
GTGGACAGCAGCGTAGACGGGCTCCAGCGCGTCGGCGGCTTCCAACGGATGCACCGGGCCAACCCCGCGCTCAGCGTGATCGGCGTGACGGGCAGCGTGGGCAAGACCAGCACCAAGGAACTCACCTTCGCCGTCCTCAGTCAACGTTATGTCACGTTGCGCAGCAAGGGCAACCTCAACAGCGACCAGGGTTTGCCCCTTTCTTTGCTGGAGATCGACGCCAGCTATGAGCGCGCCGTCTTGGAGATGGGCATGTACGGTCTGGGCGAAATCGCCGGCATGTGCGTGCTGGCCCGACCGCGCATCGGCGTCATGACCAACGTCGGCCCCGTCCATCTCAGCCGCTTGGGCAGCCTCGACAACATCCAGCAGGCCAAGAGCGAATTGGTCCAGGCGCTGCCCGCGGCCGCCGACGGCGGCGTCGCCATCCTCAACTGGGATGACGAACGCGTCAAAGCTATGGCGCACCAAACCCGCGCCCGCGTCTTCCGCTACGGCCTCACACCCGCGGCGGACCTGTGGGCCGAAGAGATAACCAGTGCGGGTATGGAGGGCATCCGCTTCCGCTTTCACTATCGCCGGGCCGAAGGCGGCAAGGTGGAATCCCTCTATGTGCGCGTGCCCCTCTTGGGTCGCCACAGTGTCCACACCGCCATGCGCGCCGCGGCCGTGGGGCTGGTCGAAGGGTTGAGTTGGGAAGAGATCGTCGCCGGGATGCAAAGTCTGCCCGGCCAGATTCGCCTGGTTGCGGTCAAGGGCATCCACGGCTCCACGGTCATCGACGACACCTACAACGCCAGCCCGCAGAGCGTGATCGCCGCGCTCAACCTGCTCAATGATCTCGCGCCGCAGCCGGGTGGCCGCCGCGTCGCCGTGCTGGGCGACATGCGCGAACTGGGCGACGAAACCGAAGAAGGTCACCGCATGGTGGGCGTCCGCGCCGCCGATGTGGTCAATCTGCTGGTCACGGTGGGCGAGTTGGGCCGCACCATCGGCGATGAAGCCCGCGCCGCCGGCTTTCCCGCCGACTGTCTCTACTATGCCGCCGACGACGACGGGGCCATCGCTTTCTTGCAGCAAGCCATCTGCGCCGGCGACCTGGTGCTGGTGAAGGGCAGCCGCGCCGTGGGCATGGAGCGCATCGTCCCGGCCATCAGCCAAGACGACCGGGCCGGCAGCGCGCCCCGGCCCACCCACTAGCATCGAGCGAGAGCATGGCATACGCGTTGACGTTGGGCACGGTCAGTTTTTTTCTCGCGGTCGTCTGGGGCATGCCGCTGATCAATTTGCTCAAACGGTGGGGAATTGGCAAGCAAATCCGGGTCGAAGAACCGGATCGGCACCAACTCAAGACGGGCACGCCCACCATGGGCGGCATCCTGATCGTCGTGCCCGTCCTCTTGATTACCGGCGTGCTCAACATCGCCAACTTGTGGGGCTTGAACTATATCGGGCAGAGCACGCTCATCCTGTTCTTCTGCCTGGGGTCCCATGCCATCCTGGGCGCGATCGACGATTGGCAGGGCATCAAGGGGATGCACGGCCGCGGCGAAGGCATGAGCGCCCGCATGAAAAGCGGCTTCCAGTTTCTTTTCGCCACCGGGCTGGCGCTGGTACTTTACTTCGGCCCGCCGCACTGGGATTAGATGGGCGTGCCGGGCTTTCCCGACTTTTTTCGTATCGGCGCGTGGATCATCCCGATCACGATCTTAACCACTGTGTTGATGAGCAACGCCGTGAACTTGTCCGATGGCCTCGACAGCTTGGCCGGCAGCATGAGCAGCATCGCCTTCGCCTGCTACGGGACCATCGCCTATTTGCAGGACCAAATCTATCTCACGGCCTTTTGTTTTACGGTGGTAGGCGCGCTCTTGGCCTTTCTCTGGTACAACGCCCACCCCGCACAGCTCTTTATGGGCGACACCGGCAGCTTGGCCCTGGGCGCGACGCTGGGGCTGGTCGCCGTGATGACCGGGCAATGGCTGCTCTTGCCCATCGTGGGCTTCGTCTTTATGGCCGAGGCCGGCAGCGTCATCTTGCAGGTGAGTTATTTCAAATGGACCAAACGTATCTATGGCGAAGGCCGGCGCATCTTTAAGATGTCGCCCCTGCACTATCACTTCGAGCTGCTTGGCTGGAGCGAAATGCAGGTCAAAGAACGTTTCTGGCTTGTCGGGGTCTTGTGCGGCATGTTAGGCGTGGCGTTAGCCCTGATCTAGTCGGGGCAAGAGGAACGTGAGCGTATGGACGGCGTGGACCACCTGATCTGGCAGACTGAGCCGTTCCGGCCAGCGCCGGGCGACTTGGCTGTACCGGCCCGGTCTCCCGATCGTGGAAAGGGACCGAACGTGTTCACCAACAACCTGTTCGCCAACAATGGCAATCTCACCGGCGCCGGGAGCCCTTTGGGCGCGCCGGATACCAATGCGCTCCGGCAGCATTTCGCGGGACGCAGGGTCGTCGTCCTGGGGCTGGCGCGCCAGGGCATGGCGCTGACGCGTTTCTTTGCCGACCTCGGCGCGCAGGTTGTCGTCAGCGACGCCGCGCCCCCCGAGCGGCTCACGTCCGAGACGACCGCGCTCAACGGCATCCCCATTGCCTATGTCCTCGGCGGCCACCCGCTCACGCTGCTGGACGACTGCGCGCTGCTTTGTCTCAGCGGCGGCGTCCCGGCCCAACTGCCCATCGTCGCGGCCGCCATCGCGCGCGGCATCCCGCTGAGCAATGACGGCCTGCTCACCTGCCAACTGGCCGCGTCGCACGGGCTGACGCCACTGGTCGCCATCACCGGCAGCAGCGGCAAGACAACCACCACGACCCTGGTCGGCAAGTTCCTGGCCGCGGATGGCCGCACCGTCCACGTGGGCGGCAACATCGGCCAGCCCCTGCTCGACCGCCTGCCCACCATCCCGCCCGGCCCGACCGTGCTCGAACTGAGCAGCTTCCAGCTTGAGCTATTCAACGACGCGCTGGCCTGGGGCAGTCTGCACGGCAGCGGCCCGCAGGTCGCCTGCATCACCAACTTGACGCCCAATCACTTGGACCGCCATCCCAACATGGCGGCCTATGCCGCGGCCAAGTTCAACCTACTCAAGCTCATGGAGCCGGGCAGTACCCTGGTGGTCAACCTGGACGACCCGGTCATCGCCCGCCTCGCCCCGTCGCATCTGTTGCCCAAACGCAAGAAGATCCCGTCCGAGTGGCATCTGGATGACATGCTGGACGAGATGCAGGCCATGCTTCAGAGCCGCGGCGTCCGCATCGTGCCGGTCTCCCAACAGCACGAACTCACGACCGGCGCGTGGCTTGCGGGCGGCGTCCTGCTGGTGGACGGCCGGCCCGTCTGTCGCCGCGAAGACGTGCCGCTGCGCGGCGACCATAACGTCGGCAACCTGCTCACCGCCTGCGCCATCGCCCAGGCCGCCGGGGCGGACGTCGCCCACATGGGCGACGTGGCGCGCACCTTCACCGGCGTCCCGCACCGGCTCGAAGTCGTCGCCCAGAACTACCA
>CAYJQA010000589.1:0-3518 GCA_964372065.1 uncultured Litorilinea sp. | reverse complement strand
CCCTGGGTGCGCCCGCGGCGGCGCTGACCGCGGTCAAAGCCGCGTTGGACGGCTTCCGCGGCGCGCCCCTCCACCGTGCCGAGCAGCAGCGCCGCGCCGGGATAATGCTGCGCTTCTTGGCGCTGGTCCCGGTGGAATATGGCCGCGGCATCCGCAACGGCGCAGTCGCCGTCGACCTGGAGCTGCAAGAGGCGGTGACCTTCCGCAACGGCGCGGACGCGGCCTTTGCCGACCTGCAGCCCATCTTGGCGGCGCGCAATGCAGCCGCGACGGCCCAGGCCGCCGACCTTATGGCCCACCTGGCGGCGCAGTTGCGCGACGCGGGCAGCGGCGCGGCGGTCGCCGAACCTGCGGTAATCCAGGCCGCGACCGACGAGTTGCTGACGGTGCTGACGGGGATCATGCCGCCCGCCTGGAGCAAACAGAACAGCGACGCCGACTTCGATGTGGTCGCCGCGACGCTGGATCAGATGGAGACCGCCGTCGCCGCGGGCGATTATGTGCGGGCCGAGTCGGCGCGGCTGGAGGCTTACGCCGTGCTGGAAACCGGCCCGGAAGCGCGCCTGATCGCCTTTGCGCCCCAGTACATTACGCCCATCGAAGAGTTGTTCTGGTATGGGCAGGGCGAGCAGGTGGGGCTGGCCTATCTCATCGAGCATGGGGCCACGCGCCAGGAAATCGCGGCCACCCGCGCCGCGTTGACCACGCAGCTAGACGCCGCGCAGGAGGCGCTGGGCGGCGAGTCGTCGCCCACGGCCATCGCCCTGAACGCGGCGCTCATCGTCTTCCGCGAAGGGCTGGAGGCGGTCGTCATCTTGGCCGCCCTGCTGGCGAGCATGGTCGGGGCCAGCCGCATCTACCGGCGGCCCATGGCCTGGGGCGTCGTCCTGGCCTTTCTCGCCACCGCGGTGACGTGGTGGCTGGCGAATCAGGTGCTGACCACCTTCAGCGCCTATGGCGAGCGGCTAGAGGCGGTCGTCTCGCTCGTCGCCGTGGCCGTCCTCCTGCTGATCACCAACTGGTTCTTCCACCGCGTCTACTGGAAAGAGTGGATGGCGAGTTTCCACGCTCGCAAGAAGGCGCTGTTGGGCGGCATGACCATGGGGCCGATGATGGGCTTTGTCCTGCTGGGCTTTAGCAGCGTCTATCGCGAAGGCTTCGAGACGGTCCTGTTCCTACAGGCGTTGGTGCTGGAATCCACCGTGTGGAGCGTGCTGGAAGGGGTGGCGCTGGGCATGGCGGGCGTGCTCGTCGTGGGCTATCTCACCTTCCGCCTCCAATCGCGGCTGCCCTACAAACGGCTGCTGGTGGTGACGGGCGTCCTCATCGGCGCGGTGCTGCTGGCGATGGTGGGCAACACGGTCCACGCCATGCAGATCGCCGGGTGGCTGCCGCTGCACCCCATCCGCACGCTGACGCTGCCCTACTGGTTCGGGCTGTGGTTCGGGACCTATCCCACCTGGGAAGGGTTCACGCTCCAACTGGCCGCGGGCGCGTTTGTCATCGGCAGCTACTACTTGGCCGAACATCAGCAGCGCAAGGCCATGAGCCGTAAGCAGGCCGCGGGCCACGCGGCGCAGGCCGTTTCCCCCTCCTAACGCCTACCTTCCGACACCCCCCAGTCGTGACAAGCTCTGAGCGCCGCACCGGGCGCTCAGAGCTTGTCATCTCCACCGGGAATCAGCCCCAGCGTTCCGCATAGAGCCGATGGCCGTCGGCGATGACCATCGCGGTAAACGCCCGCACGTCGCGCCGCCGCGCCAGCGGCGAGTGATAGCGCGACCCGCGATCCGCGCCGCGGCGGATGCGCAGCGCCTCCTCGATCACCCGCTGCCACGGCCCGGCAAAAGTCTCTCGCGCATACAGCCCGCCGCCCGTCTTGGAGGTAATCGCCCCGGTCGCCAGGGTGTAGTGGAGACGGCTCACGCCCAGCACGCACCAGGCGCACGTCCACGCCGTCAGCCCGGCGACCCCGCGGGGCGTATAGAGCCGCCGGCCGCGGTCGAGATACCGCCGCCAGTACGCTTCCAGGTTGTTGTTGGTCCAGGCGGCCAGCACGGCGGGGTCGCGCCACAGCGTGAGGTCGGCGACGGCGGGACCATGACAGCAGATCCCCTGTTGCGCGAGCAGATGCCAGGTGACCGCGTGGCGCTCGCCCCGCCCGTAGGGGTAAAGCACGCCCTCATGGACGTTCGCGCCGGGCGCGATCGTGCGGGGATCGGCGGCGAGATCCGCCCAGGTCACATAGATGCCGTCGAAGAAGAGCCGCCGCCGGCGCTCCCGCAGCCGCGCATGGACCCGCGCCAGGGCTTTGCGCGCGGCCGGACTCGGACGTTCGGCAGTGACCGCGACAAAGTCAATGTCGCTCTGATCGGGGTGGAAGTCGTCGAGCGCCACGGAGCCGACCAGGTACAGCCCTTCCACCAAGCCGGGAGCCGCGTCGTGCGCCGCCGCCAAATAGCGGTCGACCACCGTCTGGGCGACGCTGGGCAGGTCCACTTTGCTGGGCATGAAGCACTATCTTCCTGGTAGCAAACGGCCGGACTACCCGAATCTTACAACCTCCGGCGGGAAATGGCGATTGCCGGAGCCTGGTTGCCCGGATTGACCGCATCGCGCGGCCCATCGATTGCGTCTTGACAATAGAACAAATGTTCTAATAGAATGTCTATAGCACACAGCCGTCTGGGTTGTGTCGTTCGCAGGAGGTGGGGCGATGAGTCTTTCACGCAAGACCCTCGAACAACTCTCCGACCGCATCGAGATGGTGCTGGCGCGCCACCGCGTGCCGGGTGAGGTGCATGGCGGGACGGTGACCCCGCGGCTGGTCCAGTTCTATGTGACCACGCCGGTAGGGATCAAGGTCAACAAAGTGGCCGGGCTGGCCGAAGAAATCGCGCTGGCCCTGGGCTGCCGGCAGGCGCGCGTCTATCGCACCGGCGACCATCTGTGTGTGGAGGTTCCCCGGCGCAAGCCCGACGCGGTGCGGTTGCTGCCGTTGTGCGACGGTCTGCCTCACACGCCGCCGCCCCATACCGCGGTGCTGGGGGTGGACGCGAGCGGGTCGCCGCTGCTGTTGCGGCTGCCGTCGCCCGATGTGGTGCATGTGCTGATCGCGGGGACCACGGGCAGCGGCAAGACGGCGCTCGCCCGCACGCTGCTGGCGTCGCTGGCCCGCTTCAACCGGCCCGACGACCTGCTCATGGTGCTGATTGACCCCAAAGGCCGCGGCTTCGGCCCGCTGGCGCGGCTGCCGCATGTGCTGGGCAATGTGGTGGCAGACCCCGTCGCCGGGGTGGAACGACTGGAACAGGTCGTGGCCGAGATGGAACGCCGCGACCATGCCGGCGAGCACAGCCCGCTGCTGGTGGTCGCCATCGACGAACTGGCGGACCTCTTGCAGACCGGCGGCAAGCCCGTCGAGGCAGCCATCACCCGTCTGGCCCAGCGCGGCCGCCAGGCTGGGATTCATCTGGTGGCGTGTACGCAGAAGCCTACCGCGGCGCTCATCGGTGCGG
>CAYJQA010000588.1:0-3523 GCA_964372065.1 uncultured Litorilinea sp. | reverse complement strand
GACGGTTACGGTCCACACCAGCGACCAGATTAACTTGCGTACCACCCAATCCAGACGGCGATACGCCGGCGAAAGCTTGCGCAACTGGGCCGTCAGCGCGGCCACAACGCCGGTGAACCGCGCCAGAAACGCCGCCAGCGCGGTGCTGTCGGGCCTGCTCATCGTGGCGAGCGCCGCGGCCCCCGCTTCGGCCATCCGTGGCCAGTGCCGCGGCGTCAAGAGGGTATCGATCCAGTCCACAGGCGCCGTCAGCCAGGGATTTCTCGCCAGGAACGACTGCATGGTCTGCCGGGTTGGGGAAGGTCGGCTCACGGTGTATGCCTTTCTTGGGTAGTCATCACCGAATGTTCTCCGTCTTAGCGAACACCACCCCGAAATGGTTCAGCGCGTATGCCAGGGGCGCGTTTTGACGCAACGACGGCTTCACAAGCAGGTACCGGCCGCTGCTGAGCAGTGACGCCAAGACTGCCTTGGCAATGAAGAGTGCCAGGTCCTTGCCCACACACGCCTGGGGACCGTTGCTAAAATGGTTGAAGGTGTAGTTGGTGTCTTGGCCCAACCATCGTTCTGGATTGAAAACGTCCGCAGAGGGTAGCCTCTCTCGATCGCGATGGTTAAAGCTGTTGAGGATTAGCACCTGTGTGGCGGGGGGAACCACCGTAGGATCCAGGGTATCCTGCCCCACAGTCTCCCGGGCAATCTGGGGGATGGAGGGCCAGAGACGCATGGCCTCCTGGATGCAGGCCTCCAGATAAGTCAGCGCCTGAACATCCTCCGGCGCTGCCAGATCGGTGTGCGCCAACTCCTGTCGCACGCGGTCCTCGACGTTGGGATGCGAGGCGATGAGGGCTAACGCGTACACGACGTTCTCGGCCAGAGTATCCTTCATCGCGAAAACCCAGTGCGTGATCTGGCTGGGCACGTGCGTTTCGTCCGTGGATGGAGCGTGACGACACAGGGCGGTGAGACTGCCTGGGGCCGGATTCGCCAGATAGGTGCGGAGCTGGGCGTGGAAGCCGTCGAACCAACGGGATGGACGCAAAGCGAAAACGCGGTTGCTCTCCTGCATCATCCGCGTCAGCGCATGTGTCAGCGCGACATCGTGGTTCCCCTCGCCGAAGACAACCTGCAACGTGATCCGCTCGAATAGGTCGGCAACGTCCTCCCAGACCAAACGCGGCCGGAAGGCCGCCCGGCTGGCCGCGACCTCGCGCCGGATCACAGCCAGAAAATGCCCCGCGTACGGATGTAAGGTCTCGCCGCTATGTAGCACAGCCTCGTTGAATCGTCGCCGTTCTTGCCAGGCTTTGCCCCGGGAGATGGTGACCGCGCCGGGCTGGAAGTGGGACATAGTCTTGTGTTTCAGGCGAGGCTCTGCGTAGATGTCCGGTGAATGGTCGAGGACCCGCTTGATCCCATCCGGATCCAACACCACCAACGACTTGGTCGCGATCTGCAAGAGGTAGAGATAGTCACTCCGGTACTTCTTACGCAGGGCGCTGAAGAAGCGCACGCCCATGGGGTCAGGGTGCACGCGGGCCCAGAATGCTACCCAAAATCGGTTACGGGTGGTAACGCCGCGAGTATAGTAGGGGAGCACATGCAGGACGTTATAGCGCAGATTGTCCCAGAACGATAGGCTGGGAGCCGAATTGTCCGGCGGGTCGGCTGCGCGCCGGAAGCGCCTCTTGTTGTGCATTGGTCATTGCTCCTCGCGCCGGTGCGACATCCGCTCTAGAGCGTCTTGAGATACTCGATCAGGGCGTCCTTCTCAGTGGGCGTGAGGTCGGTACCATAAGTGTGGCCGCCGTTGCCGTTACCCGGCAGGGCAGTATCAAAGAGGAAATACGCACGGCCGTCCTCTTCCGCCACGTCCCAGACAAAACCGACGTTATCCCAGTCGTACTGGTCATTCGCCCGATAGAAACGCGCGGGCCGTTCTGCGGGACTGTCCAACAGGGCACGCAAAGTGGGCACCGAGCCGTTGTGCAGGTAGGGCGCGCGCAGCCAGACGCCGTCTAGCGGCAGATTGGCGTACCCAGCCGTCTTCTTGAAGTGTGTGAATTTCCAGGGATAGCCCGCGCCCAGTGTATTCATGCTGGCGACGAGTTCTTCTGTGAACGAATCCAAGCGGTGTGGATCGGTCTGGATCTGAGCGATGGGCTCCACCTGACCGACCTGACTGCCGTCGAATGCGTGGCAGCCGGCGCATAGCTCCTGATAGATAGGCTCGCCCTGCGCCGCCAGCGCGCGGTCGATCCGTTCCGCCGGATAGGATGGCGCCGGCAGATCCATGATCCAGTCCACCACTCGATCCAGGCTGGCGAGATCCAACGTCGCAGGGAGGGCACCCGCGCCCATGGCTGCGCTGTAGTTGCGCTCCTGCAAGCTGCTGTTGTTCCCATCCCAATGCAGGTTCATGCCTTCGCGCGGTCGTTGATTCCACAGGGAAGGAAAATCGGCTGTTCCCACCAGGTTGCCCGGATCGCGGCCAAAGAACAGCGCCTGATAGGGGCCAAACGTATCGACGCGTCCTGGACCAAAGTCGGGAATCCGATTCCAATAGTCCAGTTGCCGCCGCTGGGCAAGAACACCCTCGCGAAAGGCATATACCGCCTGGCGGTAGAGAAAACGCTCGATGAAATTCAGGTCCGTCTTCTCCTCGATATGGGCGAGCACATTGTCGGCTGTGAAGCGTCCATCCGTGGCCGCTGCCGTGAGAAAGCGGAAATAGGCTTCTAGATCAACTGTGTTGGCGGGCATCCCGAGCACGATCTGTGGTTCCGCATCGGCGCTCGCGCGAATCGTCGAGGTATGACAGATGGCGCAGTTGAGGCCGACCAGATCGATGCCCCCCACGCGCCGCATCGAGAAGCCGACGGGAACGTTTTTGCCCGGCTCGCTGATCATGCCCAGCGCGGCGTAGCCCGCCAGGTCGGAATTGGGCAGGTACTCCGGGAACATGTCCGGCAGCACGGCCCAGATCCAATAGGGGATCCCCCGCTGCAAATTGTCCGAGCCGATGGAGCCGTATTTGAAGTGCTCTTCGATCTCGTCGTGGACCGCCGTTCGTTCCGCTAGGAACTGCGCGACGATCCATCCGATCGCGAGCAGGAGGAGCAGAATCACCGCGAGGCGAATCCTGGCCCGGCGGCGGCGGAATGCTTCTGTGGGTGTGAGGGGTAGCGGTTGGGTCATTGTTCTTCCAGATCCCTTGACGAATACGCGGGCGGGTCGAACACCGACATGACACTGGCTATCATATTCCTATACCGCGCTTCAAATGTGTCGCCGTCATAACGCGACAGCTCGTAGCATCCCAGCGGGTTCTCAAGGTCGTTGAGCAGACAGCGGTTGCAATAAGTGCACTCTTTGCCGGCGTCCGGGCCGTCTTGCCGCGCGAGAATCTGGGGCAGATCGGGGTTGGCGATCAACGGCCGGGCCATGGTCACGCCATCACACCGGCCCTCGCGGATGAACTGCGCAATCACCGAAGCGTGCTGAAAACCACCTGTGCACAGGC
>CAYJQA010000587.1:0-3529 GCA_964372065.1 uncultured Litorilinea sp. | reverse complement strand
GCGCGAGATGCCAGGAAGGAGAGAATCCCATGTTGAGATTATTGGATGTGGTACCGGCGGTCCTGGCCGCGGCGGTCCTGGCGGGCTGCGTGACGACCCCGCCGCCCACGGCGACACCGGCTGCCACACGCATCCCGGCGGCGGCCACGCCTGCGCCTGCGCCCACCGCGACGCCGCAGCCCGCGGCGACCGCCGCGCCGGTTCAGGAGCCGCGCCAAGAACCGGCCCAGGTCTTTGTGGAACGGGTAGACGTCCATCTGCTGGAGTCGTACCCCATCCAGGTGCGGGTCGTCGTCGCGGGCCATACACCTGACGCATGTACCACGGTCACCGGCGTGGAGACGCGGCGCGCCGGCAACCGCTTCATCGTCACATTGACGGCGACGCGGGCCGCGGATCAAGTCTGCGCGCAGGCGCTGACGCCTTTTGAGCAGTCCGTCAGCTTGGATGTCACGGCGCTGCCCGGCGGCGTCTATACGGTGGATGTTCACGGACTAACGACCGACGTGATCTTGCCTGACTACGTGGGCGGCGAGCCGGTGATTGAGACCCCCGTCGCCTATGTGCTGGCGCTGGTGGCTGCACCCATCTACACGGCGCAGGATGCGTCGTCGCCCGTGGTCGGCACGGTTGCGCCGGGGATGGTTGCGCGCGTGACCGGCCAAGACCCCATCGGGCTGTGGTGGCGCGTGATCTGTCCTGACGATACAGTGGGCGACTGCTGGGTCTCGGCCAACCCCGCCGTGACACAACCGGCGACGTCGCCATGACCAAGCTGTGATAGCGCCGCGATCCTGTCGTGTTGCTATCCGAAAATGGCGTGCGCGCCACCCGCCCCGGATCGGCACGCGGCGGGTGGGCGGGCGTGACGGGTGCGGCATGGGGTCGCGGCGAGGACGCGCGTGGAGATGTGCGGCGGTCCCGCAGACCGCTGAATATACGAACCTGACGCTCAGACAGCCGGGCGGCCACCGGGGGGCGCAGATTGGCGGTGTCGCCGCTGTCGGAAATGGGTGCAGGGCGTGGCGGCCACACCGGCTACCGCAAAGGGATTAGGAAAAAACGTAGGAAAGTCGTGGGGCAAACGGCAGTGTGATCCGGTATAGTAGTCGGAGACAGACAGCCGGAAGGAGGCCCCATGCATGACCCGTCCAAAGTGATCGTATCCTTTCCTGCGCCGCGGCGTCTTTCACAGTGAACTGGGGATTAGTCCCACCTGAGAGCCGCAAGGCTATCCAACTGCAAGGGCTACGCAAGGCAACTAGGGCCGGGCGTAGCGCTTGGCGCGCCATGAGATCGCGATTTTGCCCGTGCGCACGGGTAATGCGACGCCCGCCGCAGTTGGTCCCGGCCCGTGACAACGATCAACCTGTGCGTGAGGCGATACCTCAACGCTATCCATTGGACCAACGTCATCATGCCGAATCGTTATGCGTATCCCAACGATGGATCACAGCCGGACGCCGACACCAACGGCGCGCCGCGTGCCACTATGACGAACGGTAATTCGCACACCCACGACCTGGACGCGCTCCTTGCCGAGCATACCGCCGCGCTGCGCCAGGCCAACGCCGACTTGGCCGAAGCCCAACGCATTGCCGGCTTCGGCAGTTGGAGTCTGGACCTGGCCACCCGGCAGATGCATTGGTCCGCCGAAACGTATCGGATGTTTGGGCTGACCCATGCCGACTTTGCCCCCACGATCGAGATGTTCCTCGCTGCCGTCCACCCCGCCGACCGCGCCCTTGTCGAGCAGGCCAATGCCGACGCCCTGGCCGGTCGCCGTCCCCTGGACTTTGAGTTCCGCGTCGTCATGCCCGAAGGTCCGGTGCGTATGGTGCATCAGCGCGGCTATGTCACTTACGATGAATCGGGGCGGCCCGTCCGCCTGTTCGGCATCGTGCGGGACATCACCGCGGCCAAAGCGGCCGAGACGGCCGTCCGCCAAGCCAACGCGCGACTCTCCGCGATTGTCCAGGCCTCTCCCCTGGCGATCCTGGTGCTCGACCCCGGCGGCAAGGTGGAAATCTGGAACCCGGCGGCGGAAGCGACGTTGGGCTGGCGCGCCGACGAAGTCATGGGCGAAATGCTGCCCGACATGTCGCTGCCCGGCGACGACGACTATGCGCGTATGGTGGAACGGGTGCTGCGCGGGGAGGCGTTCTCCGGGCTGGAGATCCGCGGCCGCCGCAAAGATGGCCGCGCCATCGACGCCAGCATCTCCTTTGCGCCCATGCGCGACGAGAACGGCGTTATGACCGGCATCGTGGGCGTCGTCGCCGACATCACCGAGCGCAAGCAGACCGAGCTACAGGTGCGCCGGCTCAACCAAGAGCTGGAAGGCCGCGTGGCCGAGCGCACCGCCCATCTGGAAGCCGAGATCGCCGAGCGCGCCCGCGCCGAGGCCGAGATCAAGGCGCTCAACGCTACCCTCGCCGAGCAGGCGCGCCGTCTGGCCGCCACCAATCGCGAGTTGGAGACCTTCACCTACTCCGTCTCGCACGACCTCAAGGCCCCGCTGCGCGGCATTGACGGCTACAGCCGCCTCCTCCTCGAAGACTATGGTGACCGCCTCAACGACGAGGGCCTCTTCTTCGTCACCACCATCCGCAGCGCCAGCCAGACCATGGCTAAACTGATCGACGATCTGTTGGCCTACTCCCGTCTGGAGCGCCGCCAGATCAGCCTCAGCCAAGTTGACCTGGCCGAGCTTGTGACCCCACTCCTCCCCGCCCATAACGGCGACCGCACCTATCCCCACACCCAGGTGGACGTCGTCCTCGAGATGCCCCAGGTCAACGCCGACCCGGACGCGCTGACGATCGTGCTGCGCAACCTGATTGACAACGCGCTCAAGTTCAGCGCGCATCGCGCATCCCCTCAGCTCGAAATTCGTTCGCACCGATCCGACGCCGGCTGCGTCATCTCTATACGAGATAATGGGGTCGGCTTTGACATGCAGTATCACGATCGCATCTTCGACATCTTCCAGCGCTTGCATCGTGCGGAAGATTACCCCGGTACAGGTGTAGGTTTAGCGATTGTCCGCAAGGCCATCCAGCGTATGGGTGGCCGTGTCTGGGCGCAGAGCGAACCGGACCACGGGGCCACCTTTTTCGTCGAGGTTCCCGCATGAGCACGTCGAATCGACCGATCCTACTCGTCGAAGATAATCCGATGGATGTGGACCTCACGCTGCGCGCCCTGCGGCGGCGGCGGCTCACGAACACCATCCAGGTAGCGCGCGATGGTGAAGAAGCGTTACAATGTGTGGAACAATGGGACAAAGGCGCGCCGATTCCGGTCGTCGTGCTGCTCGACCTCAAACTTCCGCGCATTGGGGGGTTGGAGGTGTTGCGTCGCATCAAGAGCCACCCCGATTATGCCAGTATTCCGGTCGTGGTACTGACGACTTCGCGTGATGACGGTGACGTCAAGACGGCGTATCAGTACGGGGCGAACTCCTATATCGTCAAGCCGGTCGACTTTGAGAAGTTCCTAGAGGTTGCCGCCCAGATCGAGTTGTACT
>CAYJQA010000586.1:0-3538 GCA_964372065.1 uncultured Litorilinea sp. | reverse complement strand
CCGTCGGACAGGAAGTGCAGCGGCGCTTCGATGTGCGTGCCCACATGCGACCACAGGTAGACCGTACACATGATGTCGCCTTCCGGCCCGTGACGCTCGTTCTTGCGCGAGACTTCCAGCGTGTACTGCTCTTTGCCCGGCAGCAGCACATGGGTCAAATCCACGATCCGGCCTTGGGGAATGCTAATCAGGGTGTCCATTGTTTTAGCTCGCTTCACTTTCTTGCGGGACCGGGGTCGCCCAGGCGTCGTCGCTTTCGACGCGTGCGCCGTCAGCGCCTGAGGTGACGATAAACCATTGCCCACCGGCCTGTTGAATGGCGGCCGCCACTGCCGCCTGCATTTCGGGTTGTGCCAACGCAATGATGATGCCGCCGCCGCCGGAGCCAGAGATCTTCGCCCCCAGGCTGCCCGCGGCCAACGCCGCTTCGATCAGCTGTTCCGCCTGGGGGATGGACGTGCCCATCTTCTCTTGGAACAACTGATGGATGCTCATAAGGTGGCCCAGCGTCGCCAGGTCGCCGGTCTGGAGCGCGGCCGTCGCCTGGCCGACCACCCAGCCCATATCGCCAAACAGACGCATCCGCACCGGGCGCTCTTCCAGCCAGCGCCGCACATGCGTGTTGAGCGCCGCGGTGTTGTGCTGCACCTGGGTGTCGCCGATCACGATGGGCAGATGGGCGCTAAAGGGCAGCACTTCCGCGCCGTGCGCTGTGGTATAGCGCAGCAGCCCGCCATAGGTCGACGTGCTGCTGTCCAGGCTGGACGCCACCCCGCCGTGCGCGATGATGTCGCCCTGCCAGGCCAACTGCACGATCTCTTCTTTGCCGGGCGTGACGTTCGTCGCGGTCAACGCGCCCAAGACCATGGACGTGTTGGCCGCCGCGCCCGACCCCAGCCCGGAGCCGATGGGCAGGTCCGACCGCCAGGCGACGTCAAAGCCCGCGCCCGTGCGCGCCGCGACATGCGCCAGCACATAGCGCCCCGGCGCAAAGAAATCGCGCGCCTGCTCGCGGATGGCGTCCAGCGCCGTGGCCGCGCGCAGCCCGTCGATGGCGGCCTTGAACGCGGCCAGGCGCGCCAGGTCGCCCTCTTCGCGCCGCGCCCCCGCCGTGAGGCTGTAGCGCCCGTCATCGCGCCGCGCCACCCGGCAGTACGTGCGCAGGTCCACCGCGGTCGCCAGCGCGGGCTGCTGCCGGTTGACGCCATGCTCGCCAAACAGGATAATCTTTGCCGGCGCGGACGTGACCACGGCCATCCGATCCCCCTTCTTGCGCCTGTACGGAAAACCTGCTGCCAGAGAAATGAACCGCAGAGAACGCAAAAAACACAAAAAAGAACCTGTCATCTTGATCTCTTCACTTGTCATTCCGACGAGTCTTCGAGGAGGAATCCCTCTGGCACGGCGCATACAGAGCGGAGGGATTCCTCGCTCAGGTTCCCCCTGGGCGCGGAATGACAACCTTTCTTCTCTCTTCTTTGTGGTCTCTGTGTTCTTTGCGGTTGATCTTCTCCGGCTTTTCTTTGCGCCTTTGCGTGAGACGCCTCTGCTCGCCTACTCCGCGTCGATGGTCGCGACGGCGAAGGGCGGCAGCTTCAGCCCCAACACGCCGCCATTGGTCCACAGCAACTCACACGGGGCGCTGCGATACGCCTCCGGCGCGGTCATGGCCGTCTCCGCGACGGCGGCATCCAGCAGCCGCACGGTCACGGCCGCGGCCAGCCCGTCAACCGTCGCCGTCTGCGGCTGCGCGCTCAGGTTGGCGACCAGCGTGCGCCGCTTGCCGTCCTTTTGCAGCGTCATGCCGTTCACCAGCAGCGGGTGGCTGGCGGTCGTCGGGACCACCTCACCCCCGGCAAACTCGCCCACGTCGGCCAGCACGTGATAGAGCGGGAAGACCGCGCCGGGCAGCGAGCGGAACGTCGCCGGCAGCGGACTGCCGCTTGCTCGCTCCATGACGCCGCACCAGCCCGTCGTCTCGTAGTAGGTCACAGCCGCCACGCCGCTTTCCGCCAGATACTTGAGGCTGCCCAGCGTCCAGCCTGCGCCCAGGAGCGACATCTGGCGCACGTCCACCTGCGGGGGCAACTCGCCGGGCGCAAGCTCCGGCTCCGGCCCGGTGGCATTGGGGTTGCCGCGCGGGCGCAGCGTCACGGGGCCGACCACGATGGGCTTGCCCTCGGCAAACGCGGCCGCGCTCGTCACCGTCGCCGCCTGCGCCGCTAACGTCTCCACCAGCGACGCGTTATCAAACGCATGGATCTGCGGGTTGATCGAATAGACCAGGAAGTCCAGCGCGGCGGGGTCGGGACGCTGCCGGTTTAGCTCGGTAAAGAAGGCGTTGGTCCCGCCGCCAAAGGCCGCGGTGTGGTCATACGGGGCCAGCGCCGCGCGGGCCAGCTCCACCCAACGCGCCGGCGTAGACGACTCGCGCTGGTGAAAGACCAGCCAGCGCGCCACGGGGGGCCGCCAGTGGTCCAACTGCGCCCGCAACTGGGCCAGTTCGGCTGGGGCGTTGTCGGACAGGAAGATCGCGGCCTCCACCCTCGCGCCAAGCGCGGCGGCTTCGGTCGCGGCGCGGCGCAGCCGTTCGCCATAGGCAGGCGTCGTTAGGTCCAGGTCCACGCGCAGATGCGCGGGGCGCAACGCGGCCAGCCGCGCCGTCTCCGCCGCGCTCAGCGCCTCGCCATGCGCCGCCATCCCCAGCCCGATCGCGGGCAGCGGGCGCGGCGGCGCAGAGGTCACGCGCAGGCTAGGGCCAGGCTCCGCGGCTCCCGTCGCGGCGACGGTCGCCGCGGGCAGCGTCCCTTGCAGCCGCAGCGTGATCGCTTGGCGCACGCGGTCCCCCACCGCGACCTGCACCGGAAAGGGCAGGCGCAGCGGTGTGCCGTAGGTCTTGTACGAAGCGTCGGTCCAGTTGCGCTGGTCTTCGGTCTCGAAGATGTCGCCCGCAAAGCTCACCTCGGCCCACAGCCCCGGCGTCACTTCATACGCCAATGCCTGCATCTCCGCAAAGGGATAGACGGGATGGATCATCCCATCCGCCATCCGTTGGGGCGCGATGGCAGTGGGGAAGGTCGTCTCCTCTTGGCTGCCGTCGACGTGGGTGATGCGCGCCCGCCGCCCCGCACAGGCCATGGGGTGCAGCACGCAAAAGCCGATGCGGTTGCGCCGGAAGCTGGTGCGCGCTTCGCCGTCCATACTGAAACGCAGCGTGCCGTCGGCGCGCCCCTCGATCTCGCCGCGCCAGACAAACTCAACCTGGTGCAACCGGTTGGTGGCGGTGTAGCCGATGTGGAAATGGTCGGCGGCGATGTCCATGCGCACATCGCTGAGAACGGCGGGCGCGGTTCCCCAGTTGTGGTCACGCACGGCCATATAGACGCGACGCAGAATCTCGTGGTTGCCCAGGCGGATATAGCGCAGATCGCCCGCTTCAAAGACCAACGCCAATGGCCCTGCGGCCAGCGTGATGGGCGCAGGCGGGAGCGCCTCGACCCCGGCGTATAGAACGGCTTGCGGCAGCAGCATAGCATCC
>CAYJQA010000585.1:0-3541 GCA_964372065.1 uncultured Litorilinea sp. | reverse complement strand
CTTTTCCGACCGCCGCTTTTGCTACCCGCACTGACTTTTTAGATTATCAATAACAAACGGCCACACCCTTGCGTTATTCGCCCAGGGCGACGACATCTTTGCGGTGGACAACCGCTGTCCCCACATGGGCTTTCCCCTGGCGCAAGGGTCGGTGTGCGATGGGCTGCTCACCTGCCACTGGCATCATGCGCGCTTTGACCTCAAGAGCGGCGGGACCTTTGACCAGTGGGCCGACGACCTGCGCGCCTTCCCGGTCGAGATTCGCGGCGACGAGGTGTGGGTAGACGTTACCCCGCCCGCGGACCAAGACCGCCATCATCGCGAGCGGTTGCAGGTCGGGCTGGAGCGCGATATTCCGTTGGTGCTGGCGAAGTCGGCGTTGGCGCTGCTGGAGAAACCGGAGCAGGTGACCGACGCCTTCCGCAGCGGGCTGCTCTTTGGCGTGCGGACCGAGTCGGAACGCGGCGGCGGCTGGGAACAGGGCTTGACCATGCACACCTGCTTCATGAACCTGTGGCCCCATTTGGACCCGGAAGATCGCCCGCGCGCCCTCTATCACGGGCTGGCCGCGGTGGCGCGCGATAGCTTTGGCCGGGCCACGCATTGGCCCGTGCGGCCCATGCCCGCGGCTGCCGGCGATCTCGCCACCCTCAAGGCGTGGTTTCGCCAGTTTGTGGGCGTGCGCGACGCCGAAGGGGCGGAACGCTGCGTCGTCTCCGCGGTGCGTTTGGGCGCGACCCCGGCGCAGATGGCCGACCTGTTGTTCGCCGCCGTGACCGACTATCGCTATGTGGGCGGCGGGCACATGGCCGATTTCACCAACAAGGCGTTTGAGGCGCTCGACGTGGTCGGGTGGGAGCACGCCGAGGTCGTGCTGGCTAGTTTGGTCGCCGACTATGCTACACAGGCGCGCATGGAAGAATCCAACACCTGGCGGCATCCGATTGACCTAGTGGCGATTCTGCAAGGAGCCTTCGCCCAACTGCCGGAGGCGGTCGCGGAGGGGCAGGAAGCGCGGCGGCAGGGCCGGGGCTGGCAGAGCACGTCCACCTTTGCGGCGACGTTGTTGGGCGATGACCCGCAGGCCATCGCCGATGCGCTGCAGGCCGCGCTGCGTCAAGGGGGCAGCCCGGTACAGGTGGCGCAGGCCGTCGCCCATGCCGCGGCGCTGCGCATTGCCCGCTTCCACACCAGCAACGAGTTCACGGACTGGGACACGGCGCTGCACACCTTTACCTTCGCCAATGCGATTGAACAGGGGCTGCGCCGCGCCCCAGGGGCTCCCGCGTCGGTCGAGCTAGTACGCGGGGTCTTTGATGCAGCCATGAGTGTCTACAATGACCGCTTCCTCAACATGCCGCCGGCGCGGCTGCCCGAACCGGGCGCGCCCGTGGACGACCCCGCCGCGCTGCTGGCGGAACTGCCGGAGCTACTCAACCGCCAACAGCAGGTGGACCGGGCGGGGACGCTCGCCGCCAACTATCTCTACAGCCGGGGCGACCCGCAGCGGCTGATCGCCATGTTGGGCCATCTGCTCTTGCGCGAGGACCGCAACTTCCACACGATCCAGATGGTGGAGGCCGCGGTGCAGCAGATCACCCACTGGCAGGAGGGACCGGCCGCGCTGCATATTCTGGTGGCGGCGACGCGCTATCTGACCGCGCACGCGCCCACGTTGCGCGCCCAGGGCCAGACCTTCCAGAGCGCGCGGCGGCTGCATCAAGGCGAGCATCTATTTGCCGAAGCAGAGGCATGAGGCCGCGGCGGAGAAGAGAAACGGATTGGCTCACGCAAAGACACCAAGAAGAAGGAGGTGTGAGAGGCTAATCTCTACGATTGCTCCAGATCAGACCAGTCGCGATGACGAATCGCTTCTAGGTCGGCGCTGCTCCAGCCTACCACCTCGCGCAGAAAGACCGGCGGCAGTATGATGCCGGGGATTGCTGTTTGGACGGCGCGTGTCGTTGGGCCGGGGTCGGTAAAATCGCGGTCATAGGTGACAAAGTAGTCTACCGCTGCGGCGCGAATCGATAGGGCGATGGGCACATCTTTGCGTTGGCGCACCAGGTGGGCATTGGTCGCAATTTCGTCGCGCGTGGGAACCGGCGCGATGTCATACGTAAGCGTCTCTAGCAGGAATTCGAACTCAGCGAGAAATTCGGGGAATGTGACGGCAATGCGGTTGTGCGCCTCCGCAATCACAAGCGGCGAGAGAACTAGAACAAAGTCTCTCCGGATCGCGTGCAACAGGATTTCATAAGCCCACCGCGGCCAGACAACCCCAGTAATCAGTACATTGGCGTCAATGGCAACACGCAGAGGCATCGTGCCGCCTATTCGTCTGACAGCCGGCTATGATCTCGTTCTTCTTCCATCAACGCCAGCAGTTGTTCCTCCGTCAACCCCTGTCGCCGAGCGGCGGCCTGTAGCTTGGGACCGAGGTTGTGGAGTGTCTGTGTCGCCAACCAGCGCCGAAATTCTTCGTATTCACGCATACTGATGAGCGCCGCCACAGGAATGCCGCCTTTCTCGACCACCAGATGCTCCTCCCCGCGGTAGACCTGGCTTAGAAACTTGCCAAAGTGGTTGCGGACCTCAGTCGCTCCCACCAGTGTTCTTACGGACATTATCCCCCCTTTATTTGATATCGTACCGTCCTGTACAACTCTATGCAGTTATGTGTAACATTATACAATACTGTACAGTACTCTACAATATGGGTAGAACACGTCGGTCCGGCGATGGGTGGCCGTCCCAGGCAGGACAGCGTGTGCGTCAGCCCTGCCCGCGGCGCGCGGGGATCGCGTCTTCCGGCAGGTCGGCGGGGACGGTGACGGTCGTCTCCTCGCGCAGATAGACCTGGCCGGGCCGCCCGCCGGGGACGCGCGTGACAAAGCGTTTCTGGGTGACGGCCACGGGCACGGCGCGGTCGCCGCGCCGCTTGGAGTAATAGGCGGCCAACTGGGCGGCCAGGTGCAGCGTGGCGGCGTCCACGGACTGCCCGCCGCTGCGGATAACTACATGGCTGCCGGGGACGTCGCGCACGTGCAGCCAGAGATCGGCGGCGTTGGCGACGGTGAAGGTGAGATAGTCGTTCTGGCGCGCGTTGCGGCCCACCACGATCTCCATCCCCTGGGGGCTGTAGACGCGCAAGAGGGGCGGCATCCCGGCGCGCACGGTCTTGCCCTTCCCAGGGCGCGGGGGCAGCAGTCCCGACCCGGCCAACTCCGCGGCGACCGCGGCGATCTCCGGCTGGTTCTCGGCCAACGCCAGGTCGGTCGCCAACTGGTCCAGGAAAGCCAGGTCGGCGTCCAGCCGGGCGCGCCGTGTGGGGACGAACTCGGCGGCGCGGTCGAGTTTGCCCGCCTGCTTGAACTTGGCCTGGGCCTGGTCTACAGGTGAGCGCGCCGGGTCCAGGCCGATCCGCAGCGGCTCGCCTGTGCCCAAGTCCACCGCCACCTCGGTTTGGCCCGGGGCGATCTGGCTGCTCAGGGAGCACAGCCATTCGGCCTCGACGCGCAGCCACGCGGCCGCGTCCGGG
>CAYJQA010000584.1:0-3545 GCA_964372065.1 uncultured Litorilinea sp. | reverse complement strand
AACCCGCGACCTTTGGCTTGACAGGCCAATATGCTAACCGCTACACCACGTCTCCAGGATATTTACTGTGGAGACGCCGCAGTTGACTGTCGGACATGGTATCATGGCTATCTGGGAGTGTCAAATCAAACGCTTCCCAGTTCTCATAACAACCCGCTTCAGACACCCCTTCTACCAGGGTACTGACGCCCTTCTGCCGACAGGGAACTCCGTGCATGGCCGACCAACTCAGTCCATCCGTCCTCTTCACCAACGGCCGCGTCTACACCGCCGACCCCAACCAACCCTGGGCGCAGGCCATAGCCGTCCGTGGCAACACCATTGTGGCCGTCGGGTCCGACATAGAGCTTGACGGCTTCGGCGACGCCGCGACCTCCCGCATCGATCTTGGCGGACGTCTGGCGCTGCCCGGCCTGTGCGATGCACACATCCACCTCTACGACTGGGCCTTGGCGCGCCGGCGGCTTGGGCTTGCTCACGTTCGCAGCAAAGCGGCTATGCTGGCGACCTTGGCGGAGTTCGCACACCTACACGCACCGGACGCGTGGCTGATCGGCCAGGGCTGGAATGAAAGCTGGTGGGGTGAGGCGGCCTTTCCCACCGCCGCCGAACTCGATCGCGCCACCCTGCCGGGCCAACCGGCCATCTGCCTGCGCTCGGACATGCACGTCGGCGTAGCCAACACGGCAGCGTTGCGCCGGGCCGGCATCGGCGCGGCCACGCCCAATCCGGCGGGCGGCCTCATCGACCGCGATGCCGCCGGCAACCCGACCGGCATCCTGCGCGAGCAAGCCGTCGGGCTGGTGACGCGCCTGGTCCCGCCGCCCACGCCCGCCGAGTTGCAGGCCGCTCTCCTCGCCGCGCAGACCGAACTGCACCGGCTGGGCATCACTGCTGTCCACGACCAACGGGTCAAGGATGGCACGGAAGGCCCGCGCATGCTTGCCGCCCTATCCACGCTGGCGGCCGGCCGCGAGCTGCGCCTGCGCGTGAACTGCAACTTGGCGGCGCATCAGTTGCCCGCGTTGGCCGCGCTCGGCCTGCGCAGCGGCTTCGGCAGCGACGTGCTCCGCCTGGGCCATGTCAAAGTCTTCGCCGATGGCAGCCTGGGCAGCCGCACCGCGTGGCTGCTCGCGCCCTTTGTCCAGGAGACGCCCGGCGAACCCGCCAACTACGGCGTCAGCGTCACTCCGCCCGAGCAGATGGCGGCCGAGTTTGCCCAGGCGACCGCGCTGGGCTTTCCCATCAGCGTCCACGCCATCGGCGACCAGGCCAATCGTGTCGTCCTCGACATCTTCGCCGAACTCCAGGACAAGAGCGCGGCGCTCACGATTCCGCACCGCATCGAGCACGTGCAGACTCTCGACCCGGCCGACCTCCCCCGTCTCGGCCAGTTGGGGGTCACCGCGAGCGTGCAGCCGCGTCACCTGGTGGACGACCTCGGTCTGACCGACCGTTTGCTCGGCGCGCGCGGCCGCTACACCTATGCGTTTGGCTCACTGCATCGCGCCGGCGCGCGCCTAGCCTTCGGTTCCGATGCACCCGTCGCTGACGCCAACCCGTTCGTTGGCATCCATGCGGCTGCCCAGCGCCGCCCTCTCGACGCCGCGTCTCCCTGGTATCCCACCGAGCAGTTGCCCATGGACGTGATCGTTGACGCGTATACCAGCGGGCCTGCCTACGCGTCCGGCTGGCACGCCCTCATCGGCGCGCTCGCGCCCGGCAAGCGCGCGGACCTAGTCGTCGTCGATCGTGACCTGTTCCGACTCAATGCCTATGCAGCGCACGCCGACGCCGTGGCAACTGCCCAAGTCTTGCTCACCGTCTTCGACGGAGAGGTCGTCTACCAGCATCCCCAGTACGACCCCAACCGGATCGGTTAGTCGCTCACCGAAAGGAATCCGCCATGCCCGCTCCCTACGTCATCATTGGCGGCGACGCCGCCGGGATGACCGCCGCCAGCAAGATCAAGCGCGCCTTTCCGGACGCCGAGGTCGTCGTCTTTGAGCGCGGCCCGCACATCAGCTATTCCGCCTGCGGCATCCCCTACTGGATTGGCGGCGTCATCCGCTCCGAGCGCCAGCTCGTGCTGCTCACGCCCGATATCGCGATCAAGCGTCGCCACATCGACGTGCGTATGGGCCACGATGTCACCGCCATCGATCCGGCCGCGCAGACGATCTCCGGCGTCAACCTCACGACCGGCGCGCCGTTCATGCAGAACTATGGCACGCTGTTGATCGCCACGGGGGCGCGGGCCGTGCGCCCCCCCATCCTCGGCCTCGACCTGCCGGGCGTCTTTACGCTGCGCTCCCTGGCCGACGGTCAGGCCATCCAGGCGTACCTGGCCGCGCGCCCGCTGCGCCGCGCCGTCATCATCGGCGGCGGCTATATCGGCGTGGAAATGGCGGAAGCCCTGCGCGATCGCGGGCTGGACGTCAGCCTGGTGGACCTTCTGCCGCAGATCATGCCCCATTTCGACGCCGACATGATTACGCCGGTTCTGGCGCACCTGCAGGAGCACGGCGTCCAGGTATTGACCGCCACCGCGGTGACGGCCATTGCCCAGACCCCAGACGGGCTGGTAGTCCAGACCGATGCCGCCGGCGATCTCCCAGCGGACCTCGTGCTTGTCGCCACCGGCGTGCGGCCCAACGCCGAGTTGGCCGCCGCCGCTGGGCTGCGCCTCGGAGAGTCCGGCGCGATCTGGGTGGATCAGCGCATGCAGACCAGCCACCCCGCCATCTATGCGGCGGGCGACTGCGTGGAACACTATCACCTTGTGCTTGAGCGTGGGGTCTACATCCCGCTGGCGACCTCGGCGAACAAGGGCGGCCGTGTCGCCGCAGACAACATGTGCGGCGAGCGCGCCGTCATGCCCGGCATCCTTGGCACGGCCGTCGTCAAGGTATTTGACTACACTATGTCCTTCACCGGGGTCAATGCTGAGGAAGCCAAGCGCAGCGGTCTGTTTGGCGTCGATGGTGAGTTCGTCGGCGTTGCCCGCATCGAAAACACCGATCGCGCCGGCTACTGGCCCGGCGCGGACACAATTTATGTCAAGCTCATCTTTGATCGACGCGACGGTCGCGTGCTCGGTGGTCAACTGGTCGGCAAGTCCGGGGTGAACAAGCGGATCGACATCATCGCCACGGCCATCACCGCGCGCATGACCGTCACCGATGTCGGCCTGCTCGACCTCTCCTACGCGCCGCCCTACTCGCCGACGCATGATCCCATTCAGATCTGCGCCAACGTGGCCCAGCGTGAGCTTCTAAACGCCGGGGCAGAGGTCTAGACTTCGGCGGAAAAGATCTGGCTCGCCAGCGCCTTGATCCGCTTGCCGCCGTTGCTGAGGATCGGCGGCCCATGCCCAAAGACCACCGTCTCGATCTCGTCGCCGTATTTCTTGGCGAGCTTCCAGACACTGCGCTGGGCGTTTGGCATGTCCGGCGTGTACACGAATAGCGGCGCACGCAGCCGGCCACCCCGGTTCGACATGGCATCGCCAGTGATGAGTAGGCGGCGTTCGCGCTGCAGCAGCG
>CAYJQA010000583.1:0-3546 GCA_964372065.1 uncultured Litorilinea sp. | reverse complement strand
CCGAATTCCACCCCACGCAGCATCAGCGCGAGCCAGGTGAGGCCAAACAGCAGGACCAGCAGGAGCAGCGGGGTGCGCCAGCGCGCGGCGGTGGTAGTCAACCCCTCACCCCGGTGCTGACGCGCCACCCCTCTCCCACAGAGGGGAGAGGGGCACCTGTAGATATCGACGTCCGAAATGACTTGGCAATAGCCCTGACGGCTGAGATGGCCGTGCCGTTGTTTGTTGGGCGAGCGCTACGGTTGCAGGTCGGCGATGAGCGCGAGCGGCAGCACGCCAACGCCGACCACGCCGGGGCCGGTATGGACGCCGAGGACTGGCGAGATGCGGACCATGTCGGAGCGGCCGACGTTCAACTCGGTTTGCAGCAGGGCGGTCAGCTCGGCGGCTTTGTCGGCCATCTGCCCGTGGATGACGGTCGTCCAGACGGGTTGGTCGCCGTAGCGAGTTTTGAGGTAGGCGGCGATGGTCTTGAGCCCCTGGCTGACGGTGCGCGCCTTGCCGACGGTCGAGTATTTGCCGTCGCTGGTGTCGACGCGGATGACCGGCTTGATGTGAAAGAGCGAGCCGGCCAGCGCCTGGACGCGGCCGATGCGGCCCCCGCGCGCCAGATAATCGAGCGTTTCGAGCGTGAAGATCGCCTCGCCTTCGCGGCGCAACTGCTCCAGCCGCTCGGCGATGCGCTCGCTCGACCAGCCGGCCTCGGCCGCCATCGCCGCGACCAGCACCTGGAAGCGCTCGGCCGGGGAGAGGGTGAACGAGTCGATGACAGTGACCTTGACGCCCTCGGTCTGCTCGGCGGCCAGGCGCGCCGCATTGGCGGTACCGCTCAGGCCGGACGAGATGTGGATCGACACGACTTCGTCGCTGCCCGCCTGATAGACCGCCTTCAGGGCGACCGGCGAGGGCTGCGAGGTGGTCGGCAGATTGGGTTCCATCGCGCGCAGGCGGTTGTAGAAGTCATCGGCGCTGATGTCGGTGGACGACACGCTGCCTTCCGGAAACTGGATTGTCAACGGGACAACTTCGATGTTCCAGCGACGAATATCCTCGGCAGTGAGATCGGCGGCGCTGTCGGTCACAATACGCATGATGGTTCCTTCGATTAATTCTTGCTGCTGCCATAAATATATCATGTAGCATTACAAGGTGCATGTCTAGGATGTATGACGAATTCGGTATTTATGGCGCAGGCGGCACCGAACGGAAAGGGTAGAACGCGCGGAGGTGGCGTTTGCCGGGTTTTACAGGAGGGATGTCATCGGTCACGAGCCTGTGAAATAACCATTACTCGCGGGTACTCGATGGATTCAACCAGATCATCTTCTTGACAACGTGCGCCATTCTGATTACGCTATCTGGCAACAACTAGACAACACATCATGACGTTGATCTGGAAAAGTACCCACCAAAGCGGCGTTCAGAGAGCCGCTACCCGCTGTGAATGCGGTACGCGCGCAGGTGGCGAATGGTCCAGGGAGTCGTGCGGGCAAACGCCGCAAGGCCAGTAGTCTGCACCGGAGCGCGCCACCGTTACCACGGCGCAGGGTATCGCGGTTGTTCGGCCGCCGTACCTGACCAAGTGTCTCGACACGACCGCGTTTCTGGCGCGGCGCTGTTGGGAAACCAAGGTGGCACCACGGGAATCCCCTCTCGTCCTTGATCGAGTTGGGGTTTTTTATTTCCCAAGTTGAGTGTAGCGCCATCATGACCCTCTCCGCGGTGCAATCTCACACCCACGTCGACATCAAACCCTCACGCGAAGACGTGCGCCGGCTGTTCGAGCGCGGCGACCTCGTGCCCGTTTACCGGACGTTGCTGGCCGACCTGGAAACGCCGGTGTCGGTTTACCTCAAGTTCGCCCAGACCGGGACGGTTTCGTTCATGCTGGAAAGCGTCGAAGGCGGCGAGCAGTTGGGCCGCTACTCGTTCCTGGGCGTCAACCCCAAGGGCGTTATCGTCGTCAAGGACGGCGTGCTGACGCGCAGCTACGGTGGGCAGACCGAGACGCGTCCGCTGGCCGACGGCGAAGACCCGCTCGACCCGATCCGCACCGAGTTCGAGCGGGTGCGGCCGGTGGCGCTGCCGGGGCTGCCGCGCTTCGTCGGCGGGGCGGTCGGCTTCGCCAGCTATGATTTCGTCCGCTACATCGAAAAGCTGCCGGACACGGCGATCACCGAGCTGGACGTGCCGGATACGGCCTTCATGCTGGTCGACACGCTGGTGATCTTCGACCACGTCAAACGGCAGATGCTTCTGCTGGCGAACGCGCACAACACCGGCGACCCCGACGCGGCCTACGACGAGGCCCTGGCGCGCATCGACGCGCTGGCCGAGGCGCTGCGCCTGCCGCTGCCGAGCATCCCCGAAGCCGAGCCGCCCGAAGACACCGCAATGCGCTCGAACATGACACGCGAGGCGTACATGGAGAAAGTCGTGCGCGCCAAGGAGTACATTGCCGCCGGCGACGCCTTCCAAATCGTGCTGTCGCAGCGCTTCACCCGCAAAACGACCGCCCACGCGCTGACGATCTACCGGGCGTTGCGGGCGGGCAATCCGTCACCCTACATGTTCTTCCTGCGCTTCAGCGACGATCTGACGCTGATCGGCGCGTCGCCGGAGGTGCTGGTGCGGCTGGAAGATGGCATCGCCAGCGTCCGGCCGATCGCCGGGACACGGCCGCGCGGTCTGGACGACGCCGGCGACAAAGCCAACGAAGACGAGCTGATCTCCGACCCCAAGGAGCGCGCCGAGCACGTGATGCTGGTCGACCTGGGGCGCAACGACCTGGGGCGGGTGTGCGACTACGGCACCGTGACCGTGCCGAAGATGATGTACATCGAGCGCTACTCGCACGTCATGCACATCGTCAGCCAGGTGCAGGGCAAGCTGCGCGGCAAGATGAGCGCCTTCGACCTGCTGCGGGCGACCTTCCCGGCGGGGACGCTGACCGGCGCGCCCAAGGTGCGGGCGATGGAGATTATCGAGGAGCTGGAAGAGACACGGCGCGGGCCGTATGGCGGCGCGGTCGGTTACTTTAGCTTCGACGGCTCGATGGATACGTGCATCACCATTCGCTCGCTGCTGATGCAAGGCGATACACTCAGCATGCAGGCGGGCGCGGGCATCGTCGCCGACAGCGACCCGGCCACCGAATACGAAGAGTCGGTCAACAAAGCGCGGGCGGTGTCGGTGGCTATTCAGCGCGCCGAGCGGGGATTGAGCTAAGAAGGACTGAGGGTTGAGGACTGAGTGAAGAGGGTGTCATAGGCTGGCAATCGTTGGTCTGGAGAAATGTATTGCTTTTCTCCCCCTCTCTAAAGCCCGTTTTTGGCTTTGGAGAGGGGGTCGGGGGGTGAGGTTAAGGAGCTTCGATGACTGTCAAACGTGTGGTGTTCATTCGTACCGCCGAAACGGACTGGAACCGGATTGGCCGCTGGCAGGGCTGGGTCGAAAACCCGCTCAATGCCCACGGCAAGCGGCAGGCGGCCAAGCTGGGCAAGTTCGTCCGGCACATCGCCCTGAGCGCGCTGTATTCGAGCGATC
>CAYJQA010000582.1:0-3554 GCA_964372065.1 uncultured Litorilinea sp. | reverse complement strand
CCTTGATGCAGCGCATCGGGCTGGTGGAGGTCGTGGTCCCGGCGGAAGAACTATTTACGAACGACTATTTGCCATGATCGCCACCGAAGACGGCGCGAGCCGTGGGGTAGGCGATGGGTCGCGCCCCCTGCTGCGAGTGCAAGGCGTCGGCAAGACCTTTCGCGGCGAACAAGCCGTCGGCGCGCTGCAAGCGGTGTCGCTCCAGGTGATGGAGGGCGAGATCGTCTGCCTGGTGGGGCCAAGCGGTTCGGGCAAGAGCACGCTCCTGCGTATCGTGGGCGGGCTGATGCGCGCCGACCAGGGCGAAGTGTGGGTTGAGGATGCGCCGGTCACCGCGCCGCACCCGGCCATTGGCATGGTCTTCCAACGGTCGAATCTAATGCCGTGGCGCAGTGTCTTGGACAACGTGCTGCTGCCGGTGGAGGTGGCGCAGGGGCGCATCACCGACGCCGAGCGTCAGCGCGCGGGCCGCCTGCTGCGTCTCGTCGGGCTGGAGGGCTTCGAGCGCGTCTATCCCAAGCACCTGTCCGGTGGGATGGCGCAGCGGGTGGTGCTGGCGCGTGCGCTCATGCAGTCGCCGCGGCTGCTGCTGCTGGACGAGCCGTTCGGCAGCCTGGACGCGCTGACGCGCGAGCGCATGAATGTGGAGTTGCTGCAATTACATGCCATGCAGCGGCAGACCTTGCTGGTCGTGACGCACAGCATCGGCGAGGCGGTCTTTTTGGCCGACCGGGTGATCGTCATGAGCCAACGACCGGGCCGTATCATGGCCGAGATCACGGTAGACCTGCCCCGGCCGCGCACGCTGGACGTCATGGGCAGCGCGGTCTTTGGGCAACTCACGACGCAAGTGCGCCGCTGCTTGGGACAGTTGGCCCCGGCGGAGGCGTAGCTGCGCGGGTCTCTGCGCCGCGCCAATTGGCGCAGGGATCGACGCTGTGATACGCTCGATAGATCGTAAGGGCTGCACAGGTCGTGCAGTCATGGACGCGAAGGAACCGAGGATGGACGATATGATGACTACCCCCAGCACGCCGGCGCGCGTGCGCTTTGCCCCCAGCCCGACCGGATTCTTACACCTGGGCGGCCTGCGGACGGCGCTTTTTGACTGGCTCTATGCGCGGCACACGGGCGGGCAGTTCATCCTGCGAATCGAAGACACCGACCAGAAACGCTACAATCCCGAAAGCCTGGACGACCTGATGCGGGGGCTGCGCTGGTTGGGGCTGGATTGGGACGAGGGGCCGGACATCGGCGGCCCCTATGCTCCCTATGTGCAGAGCGAGCGGCGCGCGATCTATGCGGAATACACCGACCAACTGGTCGCCGCGGGCCAGGCGTATCGCTGCTACTGTACCGCTGAGGAGTTGGAGGCCATGCGCGAGGAGCAGCGCGCCAAAGGCTTGCCGCTGGGCTATGACCGCCGCCATCGCTATCTGACGCCGGAGCAGCGGGCGGCCTATGAGGCGGAGGGTCGCCCGTGGGTCGTGCGCGTGGCCGCGCCCACCGAGGGCACGACCGTGGTGCATGACCTCATCCGCGGGCCTATCGAGGTGGAGAACACGACCATCATGGACCCGGTGCTGCTCAAGAGCGACGGGATGCCCACGTATCATCTGGCGGTGGTGATTGACGACCACCTGATGGAGATCACGCACGTGCTACGGGGCGAGGAATGGATTTCGTCCGCGCCGCTGCATCGGGTTATCTACGATGCCTTTGGCTGGGAGATGCCGGCGCTGATCCATCTGCCGGTGATTCTGGACCCCAGCGGCCACGGGAAGATGAGCAAGCGCAAGACCGTGGTGGCGGGTAAGGAGTATCTGGCGCTCGTCCACGAGTTTATCGAGGTGGGCTATCTGCCGGAGGCGATGTTCAACTTCCTGACCAATGTGGGGTGGAACTACGACCCGGAGCAGGAGGTCTTTAGCAAGGAAGACGCGGTGGCGCGCTTCGACGTGAAGGACATCAACCCGACCGCGGCGGCGTTGCCCTATCCCAAGCTGGAGTGGCTGAACGGTCTCTATGTCCGCAGCCTGGAGCCGGCGGAGCTGCAACGCCGGTTAGCGCCGTATCTCGCACCCCAGCTCGGCGTGGACGAGAGCTTCCTGCGGCGCAGCGACCGGTTGGCGAAGCTGATTCCCCTGGTGCGTGAGCGCATCAAGGTGCTGTCCGACGCCTGGGACAAGGTGGACTGGGCGTTCAAGGACGCCGCCGAGATCGAATACTCGGAGCCTGGCCTCTTGATCGGCAAGGGCTTGGACGCCGTGACGACCGTGCAGGTGTTGGAGTCCGGCGCGGATATCTTGGCGGAAGTAACGCCCTTTACGTCGGCGGCGGTGGATGAGGCGCTGCGCGCTGCGGCCGACGCGGCAGGGATCAAGGTCGGTAGCTATCTCGCACCGTTCCGTGTGGCGATTACCGGGCGGACGGTGTCGCCGCCCCTGTTTGAGAGCATGGAGGTCTTGGGGCGCGAGGAAGTGTTGGCGCGGGTGCGCAATGCTATCGCGGCTCTAGCGCGGTTCGCCGCGGCGACCGCCTGATGTGCTCACAGCGCGCCTCTGAAGGTAACCTCAACAAGTAGGCCATGTGGCCGGGGCATGAAAATGCCCAGTTACATGACCTAGAGCGTCTCTAGTTCTCGCATCGTCGCTGTCGGGCCTGGCAGCGACGATGCTTTACTCATACCCACCACGTGTGCATTGGATGCTTTCTCTCGGCACCCCCAAGGGATGACGAACACTCCTTACGGTAGCGACTCGCACGCGTCGCCGTCGTTATTCTGGTCCAGCTTATGCACATCGGACCCGACCGTCGCCATACAGTAGTCGAAACAGGCTTGAGCTTCGGCATGAGTGCCAAAGTTACCACAGTTAAGGTTGTCGCCGCTGCAATCGCACACTGGACTCGTAAGCTGGATACCCGTGCTGCGCGACTCCGGAGCGACTTCCGCGGGCGTCTGCATCACCGTCGGCTCTACTGCGATCACGGGCGCGGCATCCGCGGGCGTCTCTGTAACAGGCGGCGCATCCACCACGGCTACATCGGGCGGCGCACCTGTGACCAAGAAGGCGGCGATCCACGTGCCGTCACTGAGCCTGTACCAGTCACCCGCGGCGTTGCGCCCGACGATGGTCAGCGCGGTCCCGGTGGTGACGCTGCCCGCTACATCGTAGGTCGTCCCGGGGCCGCTGCGGACGTTTGCCACGCCGTTGGCCGTGGCGCTCACCGGCTCTGTCGGAACCGGGGTTGGAAGCGGTTGCGCCACGATGGGCGTCGCCGTCGGCAAAGCCGGCATTTCTGGTATAGCTGATGGCGCCACGGTGGCCGCTGCCTGGGTGGGCGGCGGTAGCGTGTAGGTCGGCTGAGGCGTGTAAGTTGGTTGTGGTGTGTAGGTCAGCTGAGGAGTGTAGGTCGGCAATGGAGCCTGCGTCGGTTCGGCTTCCGCCGCTCGACCACCGCCGCAACTCGCAAGACTGACCGCAAGCGTCAAGCTGGCTAGCGCGCCGAGCAAGAATTTCATATGCGCCTCCACGGGGGCGGAAGGCCAGCGC
>CAYJQA010000581.1:1589-3594 GCA_964372065.1 uncultured Litorilinea sp. | reverse complement strand
ACTTCAACGGGTCCCATGCAGGCTGTTCCTGGTTGACTGGTTCATGTGAGATGGCTAGGACTTGGCCTTGGCGCTGCCTTTGATGGACCCGGCGGCCAGCACCAAGAGTAAGGTCAGGATGATGATCAGGCCGAGTGACCCGGCGGATTCGACCAGCGACCACAGGCTGCTGACGCCGTTCCAGAGCAACCCCAGCCCGCCGCCGATGAGGTCGAGCAGGTTGAGATCCGCGCCGACATCGGGCAGCGTGCCGTCGGCGGCAAAGAGG
This sequence comes from uncultured Litorilinea sp., assembly GCA_964372065.1. Lineage (GTDB taxonomy): Bacteria > Chloroflexota > Anaerolineae > Caldilineales > Caldilineaceae > QEUY01. The sequence continues at coordinate 3,326 of CAYJQA010000581.1, read as the reverse complement.
GCCACGAGGCTCGGCACAAAGGCCACACCAAAGAACAGGCCGTTGAGAATGCCAAACAGGATGGCCCAGCCGTTGCGCGGGCTGTCCTTGTCCTGGACGGCCATATTGGTGATGGCGTAGGTGGCGACAAAGACCACCACCCACACGATGAACAGGAACGAGGTGCGGGCGTCGGACGCCACCAGTTCGGGCGCATTGGCGATGGCGGCAAAGGCCTCGTCGGCGCCGCCGTTGAACCCGCCGGAGGTGGCAAAGGTGTAGGCCGCCCCGAACAGGTTGGCGATGTTGACCACGATGTCGCCGCGCTCCTGCAAGACGAGCCAGCCCGTCAGCGCGATGAGAAAGACCGTCAGCTCGCGCCGGACGCCGCGGCGGAACCCGAGCCACCCGAAGAACGCAACATAGATGATGAATGAGATGACGATGACAGCTTGGCCGGTCATGGTTTGTCCAGTGGTGCGGGCGGCGGTCTGCGCTCAAGCATGGCGCGCCCACGCCAGTTTACGTAATTCGTCGGCAATGTGCTGGGCCGCGTCGGGTTGGGCCAGTTGGCCCGCGGCTTCACCCATCTTGGCGAGCCGGTCGCGCTCGGTGAGCAGGGCCAAGACCTGGGGCGTCAGGTCGGTCATCAGCTTAGCGTCCTCGACGATGATCGCCGCGCCTTGGCGGACCAACTGCTCGGCGTTGCGCGCTTGGTTGACCCCGGCGAAGGGCAGCGGGGCCAAGATGGACGGCAGCCGCGTGACGGTGAATTCGCCCAGCGCGCTGGCCCCGGCGCGGGCGATGGTCAGGTCGGCGGCGGCCAGCGCCAGGGGCATGGCCTCGTGCAGATAGTCGACCGGGTGATACCGCTCCACCAGGCGGCCCGGCAAGGCCCCTTCGGCGCGCAAGTCGCGAATCTTGTCTTTCGCCATGCCCCAATCACGTTCGCCCACGACATGCAAGACATGCGCGTGGGGCACAAGGTCGGGCACGGCGCGCCAAGCGGCGAGGTTGATGCTGCGCGCTCCCTGGCTGCCGCCCCAAACCAAGATCAGCGGCACATTGTCTTCGCCGCTCAACTGGGGGCGGTCAATGGCCTGCGCCAGTTGGCGGCGGGCTTGACTGCGGTCTTGGGCCGCGGCGACCAGTTCCCGGCGCACCGGATAGCCGGTGACGACGGCCTTGCCGCGGGGGGCTATGCCGCCAAAGTAGCGGGCAGCGTCGGGAAAGCTGACGGCGACGCGCTGGGCGAACAGGCTCATGGCCCGGATGGCCCAGCCGGGCGTCATGTCGGGCAGGTAGATGAGCACCGGGACGCGGCGCAGACGGCAGGCCGCCACGACCGGGGCGCACACGTAGCCGCCGGTGACCAGGCAGACATCCGGCTCAAAGTGGCGCAAAACGTCCAGGCTTTGGCGCACCCCGCGCGCCATCTTGCCCACACTGGCGAGGGCGGTCAGCGGGCCGGCGCCGCGCACCTTGCCGGTGTCAATGCCATGATAGGCGATGCCGGCGCGGCTCACCAACACCTGCTCCATGCCGCCGATGCTGCCGACCCACAGCAGTTGATCGGCGGCGACGGCAACGCTAGGGACGCCGGGACTGGCGGGGCTGGCCGGGTCCGGTGTGGCGTCCGCCCGCGCCAGATGTGGCGCCACGGCTAGAGCCGGGTACACGTGACCGCCCGTTCCCCCACCCGAGATTAAAACGCGCATATGAGTCCTGTAGGTTGGTTCCCACTGGCGAAGCTCGATC
>CAYJQA010000581.1:0-1579 GCA_964372065.1 uncultured Litorilinea sp. | reverse complement strand
ACCCCCCCGCCCCCCCCCTGCCGGGCGCCCGGGCCCCCCCCCCCCTCGCCGGCCCCCGCCCCCCCCGACGCCGGTCGGCGGTGAAACGGCAAGGACCACGGCGATGCTGAGCATGGCCTGCAAGGTGAGCAGAGTGGTGATGCCCGTAGCCAGCAACATGCCGAAGGTGTCCGGCGCGCGCAGGGCGGTACGCAAGCCGCGATAAACCAGCAACGAGAACAAGAAGATCACGATCAGCGCCCCCAACACCCCCAGCTCCTCGCCGATGATGGCAAAGATATTGTCGCTCCAGCCCAGGGGCACCCCGCCCGGTAGTTTGAATTCACCGTTGCCCAGCCCCCGGCCAAAGAAGCCGCCCTTGAGCATGGCCCGGATGGTCTGCACCACCTGCCATTCCTGGCTCTGCAAGGGGTCCCAGAAGGACGCCGTGTACTTGGCGATGCGTTCGCGCGCATGGGCGCTGTACTGAAAGATGAGCCAGAACGTCCCCGTGCCGCCCAGCCCCAACAAGATTAGCTGACGCGGCTCGGCCCCGGCAATAAAGAACATGATAAACGCCGTGACCACGATCAGGGCAGTGGTGCTGATGGCCGGTTGCGCGACCAACAACACGGTGATGATGCCCATGAGCACGGCAAAGGGGACCAGCCCGACTTGGACGTTGCGGATGCGCGTGCCTTTGCTGGCGAGCCAGGCGCTGACATAGATGATGATCGCGATCTTGGCCGGTTCGCTGGGCTGGACGCTGCCGTTGAACAGGGTGCGCGTGGCCCCATAGCGCACATCGCCGAAGAACAGCACGGCGAGCAGCGACAACAGCGCGACGCCCATGAGCGGGATGCTCATCCGCTCCCAGAAGTGGTACGGGATGCGCATGGCGACGACCATGACGATGACGCCAATCACGATCCAGACCATCTGTTTGAAGAAGTAGGTATAGGGCGTGCCGGAGTCGATGGTCGACACGGCATAGCTGGCGCTAAAGACCATGATGCTGCCCAGGGCCAGCAAGGTCGCGACAATGGTCAATAGACCCCAGTCAAAACTGCCCTGGGCGCGGGCGCTCTTCGTGGTCATGGGGTGGCCTTGGAATGGCTGCCGTTGCAGACGTTGGTATCGATCATGCGGCGCACCAGTTGGCGGAAATGCTCGCCGCGCTGCTCGAAGTCTTTGTAGGCGTCATAGCTGGTGCCGCCCGGCGAGAGCAACACCACGCTGTTGGGGCCGGCCACGCGGGCGGCCAACTCTACAGCCTCGTCCAGCCGCTGGACGACCGCGCAATTGGGGGCCTTCTGCTGGCTGAAGCGGGCGCGCTCTTGGACCAGGTTGACGATCATGGGGCCGCTTTGGCCGAAGCCGATGAGAAAGCTGACACGCGCCAGCGTCTCGTTGGCGAAGGCATCCCACGGCAGGTTCTTGTCTTTGCCCCCGGCCAGAAGGATGAGCGTCTGTTTGCCCGGCTCAAAGCTGCGCAGCCCGGCGATGGCGCGTGCGGGCGAGGTGGCGATGCTGTCGTTGATCCAGGTCACTTGGTAGTTCTGGGCGACGACTTCGAGCCGGTGCGGGACGCCGGTGAAGG
>CAYJQA010000580.1:2507-3595 GCA_964372065.1 uncultured Litorilinea sp. | reverse complement strand
CCCGGCTCCCCCATATCGCCACCCCCGCGGGGGCGGTGAAAACACGGCATTTGCCCCGCGCCCGCGGCGATGGCTATCATGGTCAACCTGCACCGGCGCGACCCCACATTGCGCATTCCCATCGAGAAGTGTCCAGACATGGTCGGTGCGGTCAGCAACCTGCCCGCGCGTCGCTTCTGATCCCCGGCTGCCGGGGACCGTCGCCACGATCACCTGAGGTTATCCCCCACAAGGCATTCGTACATCGTACGCTGCCATGACCGGGCAGCGTACAGGGTGTCGTCCACAGGGAAGCTGCGCTATCCCCGCTCGACTGAGGAGTGTGACTATGCACGCAGATGACGCACAACAAAGATGGTTGGCAACGCGGTGGACGATCAAACTCGGCGCGGTCGTCGCGCTTGCGATCGGCCTGGGCTTGTGGCCGCGGCCGGCCTACGCCGACTGGCGCAGCCTAACTGGTACGCTGCCGGAATATGTCGACGGGGTAGATTATGTGATCAGCCCTGATTCGCGGACGGTGGCCTTCATCGCCGACATCGACACCGACGACCTAGATGAGTTGTATGCTGTGCCGATTACGGGCACGCAGCCGATCAAGCTCAACCCGCCGCTGGTTACGGACGGCGATGTCAGTGATTCTCGCGTCGACTTCACGCCTGACAGCCAATCCGTGATCTATCTGGCCGAGCAAGAGGTGATCAACCGCACCGAAATGTATAGCATTCCGGTGGGCGGCGGCCAAGTGCAGAAGCTGAGTCCGCCGCTGGTGGCAGGCGGCAACATCGCTCAATTCATGATCGATGCCAAGAACAAGCGCATCGTCTACCTGGCCGACCAGGAAACGAACGAAGTCTTTGAGCTATGGAGCATTCCGCTTGGCGGGGGGACCGCAGAAAAGCTCAGCGGCCCCTTGGTCGCCGGCGGCAACGTCGGACTCTTTACCCTTGACCCGTTGAGCAACCGGGTGGTTTTCAGCGCCGACGCGGAGACGGACGGTCTATTCGACCTTTACAGCACACCCGTCGCGGGCGGCCCACGGCTCAAACTCAACCCGCCGATCGTGGACGCGGGCGGCGGCGATTCCG
>CAYJQA010000580.1:0-2497 GCA_964372065.1 uncultured Litorilinea sp. | reverse complement strand
CCCACAACTCCCTGTGGTTGTGTTCATCGCCCGGCAAGCGGATGCGCTTGGCGGGCGCCTTTATAGCGTCTTTACGGCGGGCGGCGTGCCGCCTAACCAGTTGAGCTTCGAATTGCCGGCGACCCAACGACTGCTAAGCTTTCGCATCAGCCCGGTCGGCGACCGCGTGGTCTTCAATGTGGCGACGAAGGATGGCAACACCAACGCGTTTAAGGGTAACCTGTACAGCAATCTTATTGGTGGGGACCCGACCACCGTGGTTCCCGTGACCGAGACGGCCGATCCGCTCTTCGGCACCGACAACTACCGCTTCCTGCCCGATGGCAGCCTGCCCAATACGATGCGGGTCGTGTACAGCTTTCAGAACAATGCCGGTGTGCCGATACGGTTGGAATCCGCTACGCCGCTTGGCGTCCGCGCGCCCTTGTATGTGCCCGGTCCGTCCGACGAGCCTCTGTCCAGCTTCGCCTTCAGCTCCAACAATGAGTGGGTTATCTATCAGACTTCATCGGGCGGGCCGGAACAGCGTATCCACACCATCCCGCCGACCGGCGGCAATGCCACCAACTTCGGGCCGGGCCGTTTCCAACTGACTACGCCTGACAGCGCCCGCATTACCTACACAAGAATCGTCACCATCGAGAACCGCACCGAACTGTTCAGCGCCCAAATCTTTGGCGGCGACGAGCGTAACTTGTCCGGACTGGACGGGACGGGTTATGTCCTCGACGTAAGCGCAAGCCCGGATAGCGCGTGGATTGTCTTCAATACGCAGGTCGATAGCCGCTACGACCTGCGTGTGAGCGACGGCGCTGCGGCCCAGCCGCCCATTACGGGTCTCACGGCTACCAACAATGGGCCAAAGGAAGTCGGCGACTCGATCAGCTTCACGGCTTCCGTTACCGGCGGGACGGTGATCTCGTACACCTGGGATTTTGACGATGGCAGCGCGGCCAGCGGCATTACTGCCACACACGCGTATACGCAGGCAGGCGTCTATACGGCTACCGTGACGGTGAGCAATGCCACTCACAGCATGACGGCCACCACGACAGTCTATGTTGGCGATGCTGTGGTCGAGGTTTCCAACAACCAGTACACTCCGCAGAATGTCACCATTGAACCTGGCGGGACCGTCGTCTGGGTATTGAAAGAAGGCACGCATAGCGTTACCGCGGACGATGGCTCGTTCGAGCAGCCCGTCGGTGATGACTGGTCCCCCTTTGCCCATACCTTCCCCCATGCCGCCGTCACCAACGCCGCGGTCATTGCTTACCACTGCACGGCCCATGGCCTAGCCATGTCAGGCACCGTGACGGTCACGGAAACGGGCGGACAAGCGGACAACATCCTGCTGCTGCCTAGCCTAAGCAGGACGCAGTAGGCGCGCGTATCGAGGTAGGTGACTCTATGACCGGTAAGTGAGTCTGTCATGCTGTAGGCGGCAGACCGCCCGTAACCGATCACGCATCGCTGCGCAGCACTGCGCAGCGATGCGGTGGCCGGGATTCCTCGCTAACGCCTCTATGGACACGCGGATCGTAGGTGCGGTTTCCAACCGCACGGGCGGCCCCGGCGGTAGAATACCGCCGCTACAAAAGCCGGTGTGTCCTCGCGTGCTTAGCGCCGGAACCGGCATGGGACACTCGGAATGACGATGCTCATGCAGGCACTTACTTAGCGCGGCGCGGTTTCGTCCAGGAAGTTGAGATAGTCCTGCTCAAAGGTGGGACCGCCCAGCCACTTGATGTACTTCATGGCCTGGGCGCGGTGGTCGGTGGAGTGATTGAGCACCTGAAAGAGCGCACCCCACACCGGCGCGGCCGGGTCCTCTTCCCAGAAGTCCGGGTGGACCATACGCTGCAACTCGGCGGGCGTCAGGGCCGCCAGATAGGCGCGCATCTTCGCCTCGACCCGGTCCCACTCCGCCAGGATCGTCGCGAGCGGCGTTGTCGCGTCAAAATCGAGAAACGCCAAGACGCCGGTCTGCAAGAAGTGAAACCACCAGCTTTCCACCCCCACCAGATGGATCAGATGCAGCCGCAGCGACCATTCCTCATTGGGGGGAGCCTGGTTCAGTTGCTCATCGCTCAGCCCACTGATACACTGGCGTAGATGCGCGTTGGCCCAAAAATCGTACTCGTAGAGCTTCCGCCACAGGTCGGGGTGCATCGCCACGCTCCTTGTTTCGTTGTCGCCGGATAGCAACCGAACAAATGTGCCATAGGAGTCTAGCCGAAACCACGCCGCCGGGCAAGTCGCCGCCAATCCTAGAATAGGTGCGCCATGAAGATCACTGCCGTCAAGCCGTTTATCGTGGACGGGGGCTTTCGCCCCTGGACCTTTGTCAAAGTGGAGACCAGCGAACCGGGGCTGGTGGGGTGGGGTGACTGCACCGATTGGGGCTCGCCCGGCCCCGTCGCCGCCACGGTGGAGCGCTACAGCGAGTGGGTCATCGGTCGCGACCCCATGCAGGTCGAAGCCATCTGGTGGGATT
>CAYJQA010000579.1:0-3605 GCA_964372065.1 uncultured Litorilinea sp. | reverse complement strand
CCCTTGGACTTGACGATGGGGACGACGGTGATGATTTCGGCCAGTTGGTCCAGTTGCCAACTGAGGCGGCGGCTGATGCTGGTCGTGTCGATCTCGGCGGAGCCGCCCTGGGTCGTGCGAATCCGCACGCCGCGGCGCTGCCCGCTCCAGATTTCCAGGCCGATCAGCACGCCGAAGATGAGCACCGCCGCCACGCCCACCGCGATTTGGCCGATGAGAAAGTTGCCCGCGTTGTTCTCTTCCTGGACGGCCAGCCAGTCGCCGGCCTGCACCAGTCCGTCTTGCATCCAGGCCAGCGTGGTCTGCGGCGCGGCCGTGGCTACACCGATCGCGGCCATCAACAGCAGCCACAGCACGATCACGACCATGCGGTTAAAGGCGTTCATCGTCGGCCTATCTGTCCCCTATGGGTCATTACGCCAAGCCAAGAAGAGCAGAGCTTTCACGCCAAGACGCCAAGAAGAGCAGCAAAGAAAAGTGTCAAGCTGTCACCCTGAGCCGCAGGCGAAGGGTCCCCACACGGGTCGGTGGTCAGAAGGGGATGCTTCGACCTGACGGTCTCAGCATGACAACACAATCCCCGCTTTTTCGGTTTTTCTTTGCGCCTTTGCGTGAGGCTTCCCTTTTTCTCTCTCCAGTCCTGGCCCGATTATACACCACGTCGCGCGGGGCGGCGTAACGTGATCAGCCACGGCCCCACCAGCAGCAGCGCCAGCAGCGCGCCGCCTACCCCACCCACGATCAGCCCGCGGCCCCAGCTTTGCGGCGCATAGACGAACTCCACCGTATGGCGGCCCGCGGGGACGGCGACCCCGCGCACCTGCCCATTGGTGCGGTGGATGGCCGCAGGCGCGCCGTCCACGGTGGCCTGCCAGCCGGGGTCGTCGCTGTCGGATAGGACCAGCAGGGCGGGCGCGGCGCTCGCCGTCGCCACCACGACGCGCTCCGGGGCGTAGGCGACCAGTGTAGCAGCGTCATCCGGCGCGGCGGTCCCGTCCAGCGTCAAGGGCGCTTCCACGACCGCGGTCGTGGCCGGGTCAAAGGCGCGCGCCGCCAGGAGCGCGATAGCATCCGCCGGGTCCGTCGCGGCCAGCGTGCGGTGCACCAGATAGGCGCGCGGCAGCACGTCCAGGTTTTCATAGACCTTCACGTCGCCGCTGTGCACCAGCCGGTAGCGGCCCCGGTCCGAAGGCAGCAGCGCCGTAAACATGCCCGTGCGCCCATCCACCAGCGTGACGGCCTGGACGGTCAGCGGCGCAGCCGCCGGTCCCGGCTCCCAGGTCACGGTCACGGTCTGGACCGTGGTCGGGCCGGACAACGGCAGTTCGACCAGGTACTCTTGCCGCGCCCCGTTCACATCGCGATAGGCCACGGTCGCGCCGGTAGTGGGGCTGTCCAGGCCGGCCGCGCCGATCTGGCTGCCCGCGTGCAGGTCGAAGCGCTGCGCGCCCGTGTCGCCGGCAACGGTCACCCGGCCCACGATGCTCTGGGCGTCCGCGTCGCCTGTCAGCGTCGCGATCAGGTTGACTTGGGTGGCGCTAAAGGCGCGGTCGGCTGTGACAACGGTCGCAGGCTGGTCCGCGTCCAGCGTCGCGCCGATCTGCCGGTCATAGTAGATGTCCCGAAACCACAGGTCGGCCACCTTGTCGGTGATCACATAGCGCACGTTGTAGAGCGCCAGCAACGCGGTGGACGGGATCTCACGCACCCGTTCGCGCAGACGGCCATCCGGGATCAATTCGTCGGCGGGCGCAAAGAGCGTAAGCAGGTCCAGATAGCGGCGCAGCGGCAGCACGCCGCCGTCGAAGCCGTCCAGGCTGGGGATGCGCCAGAGCAGCGCCAGGTTGGGCGCGATGATCTCCTGCACCTTGAGCGCGATGACCAGCCGGGCGAAGGCGCGGGCGTCCAGTTGCGGCGGGTCGCTCTCCAGCATAATGCGCCGGTAGTCGGCCATGTCGCCGGGGTCAAAGGTGACAACGCTCATGCTCATAAAGCGGCCCCCCGCGGCCGGGTGCAGACGGCGGTCCGGGTCGGTGAGCAGATGCGCGGGCGCGCTGCGGAGGTCGGTCACGGCCTGGGGCGCGGTCGGCTGCGTGTGGGGCAGACTCGCCGCGGCCAGGAGCAGCTCGCCCGCGATCAGCGCGCACAGGAGCGGCGGCAGCCAGGCCCACGCGGTCCCGCGGCGGCGCAGCCCATCCAGCCCCACCCCGGCCAGGATCGCCATCCCCAGCGTGTAGAGCATCATCCAACGGGCGGGCGCGCGGAAGAGGTCAAAGCCGGGCACGGCCATATACAACAGATAGTAGACCGGGTTCCAGCGTCCTGCGGCCAAGAACAGCCCGGTCACGGCCAGCAGCAGCCCGGTCCCGCCCGCGGGGCCGTGACGCCATGCGCCACGTAGCGTCACCCACGCTGCCAGCGCCATCCCGATCAGCCCCACATAGGCCACAAACTCGGTGTAACCCGACGTGGCAAAGACCGCGCTCAGGTCGGCCAGGCCATAGCTGGGCAGCAGGCTCCACAGCAGTTGCAGCGGCTTGAGGCTAAAGCTGCTCGCCTCGGCGTAGCTCAGACCGCCTTGACGCAGCCCGCGGCTGCTCAGTTCCAGCGTGGGCAGCAGTTGCGGCGCAGCCGTCAACGCGCCGACGCCCACGCCCTAGACCGCCAGCCGCCGCGCGACACGGCTGCCCGCCGCGGTCCAGGCGCGGCTGCGCAGCGCCGGGATCAGCGGCCACACGCACCACAGCCCCAGCCCGGCCAGGTTAATGTAGGCCGTTTGGGTGTGGCCCGCCAGGAGCATGAGCGCCGTCAGCAGAGCGAACCAGCCCGCCGCGGCTGCGCGCCGGCTCCAGCCGGCCCCTAAGGGTGCTGCTGCGTCCGCCCAGACCAACACCAGCAGCGCCCAGGGCAGCCAGGCCGCGCCGTTCATCTGATTGATGTGGCCGATCAGCCCGCCGAAAAAGCCGCTGCCCGCCAGCAGCAGCCCCGCGGCCAGCCCCACCCAGGCCGACTGGCCCCACCCGCGCAGCAGCGCATAACCCCCCAGCCCCACGATCCAGGTGTGCAGCGCGGCGCTCCACGCGATCTGTGCGGTCACGGGCAACCAACTCAGCGGCCAATGCAAGGGATAGAGGACTGCGGCCTGCGGGTTCGCCAAGAAGGGCGCGCCCAGGAAGATGTACGGGTTCCACAGCGGCAAGCGCCCTGCGCGCAGCGCGGCCGCGGCATAGTCGCGATAGGGGTAGAAGTAATACAGGATGTCGCCTTCGGCCAACACGCGGTTGGTGAAGAGCAGGCGTGCATAGAGCGCGGCCACAAAGCCGGCCAATGCCAGCGCCGCGGGGAGGTGCTGCCGCCAGGCGAAACGGGCGCTCATGGCAGGCACATCCGCGCCGGGTTGGGCGACGGCGACGCCACCAATCGCGGCGTCCACGGCACGCGCGTCGCGCACCAGGCGCACGGCGGCTGCGGCGTGTGGACGATCTCCAGCACGGTCATGTGCCCGGCGCGCAGACGCATCGCCGCGGCCAGCCCGCGCTGGGCCAAGTGGAGGTCCAGGTCACCCAGCGGCGCCCAGTCCGGCATAACCACGAACTTGGGCGGGT
>CAYJQA010000578.1:1512-3606 GCA_964372065.1 uncultured Litorilinea sp. | reverse complement strand
CCGTTCAGGTGACTGAACGGCGGGCGGCGCGACCTCAGTTCTCGCTCGTGACAGGGCGCAGTGGAGTTACCTCATGGTGGGACCTCTTTATGGTTGGACCGTGGCCCCGAAACATCCTCGTAAGACCCGGCGATCGACGACAACAGCAGAGGGCGGTGTGATATGCGGGGTGTAAACCTCAACTATTTCTTGCGGCGCATCAGCATGTTCTTGTTAGTCGTCTTTCTCGCCGCGTCCTTCAACTTCGCCATCCCGCGCATGGCGCCCGGCAACCCCATCGGTGCGATCACCTCCCGCATGGCGCAGGCCAGCGCCGGCATCGAAAACGGCCAAGCCATGTTCGAGGCCTACCGCAAACGGTTTGGTCTGGATGACCCCATGTACATCCAATACGGTAAGTATCTATGGAACGTCATCCGCTTTGATTTCGGTCAATCGCTCTCGGCGTATCCCGCTGATGTATGGGAGATCATCCGACCCGCCATTGGTTGGACCATCGGGCTGATCGCCACTAGCGTGATCATCACCTTTTTCTTGGGCGTCACCGTCGGCGCTCTCCTGGCCTGGAAGGGCACACCCAAGTGGGTCCAGGCGATCTTGCCCTTTTTCATGATCTGGGGCGTCCTGCCTTATTACCTGTTGGCCCTCTTGCTGCTCTATGTGTTTGCCTTCACGACCGGACTGTTCCCCATGAACGGCGCCTACGACAGCGGGATACCACGGGAATTTTCGTGGCCGTTTATCAAGGACGTTGCCCATCACGCCGTGCTACCGGCGCTTTCGATCATTCTCTCCAGCCTGGGGCTGTGGGCGCTGACCATGCGCGGGCTAATGGTCAACACGATTGGCGAAGACTACATGCTGCTGGCCGAGGCGAAGGGCTTGCACAAGCGGCGCATCCTGTGGTGGTATGCTGTGCGCAACGCCATCCCGCCGCAGGTGACGCACCTGGCAATTGCGTTGGGACATGTGGTGTCGGGTGCGATCTTGGTCGAGATTATCTTCGGCTACCCGGGTCTTGGCTACCAGCTCTACCAGTCGATCATCAACAGCGATTACACAGTCATCCAGGGCATCACGCTGCTCCTGGCCGTTTCGGTGGGCTTTGCCGTGCTGCTGATTGACCTGCTCTATCCGCGGCTGGACCCGCGCGTGACGTACGTGGCGGAAAGCTCCGGTTGAGTAACTCAGACGAACCCGCGCAGAGAATGCGCAATGCTCGGATGATTGTAGGAGCGGTTTCCATACCGCCCATCCGACAAGTCGGGAACGGGCGGTATGGAAACCGCCCCTACGGAAGACCGGATTGGTCGCACTCCTTGCAACATACGCAACGAAGTGGAAGCAAATGAACGATACAGTAACCTTGCCCAGAACCTCCTCACCCAGCGTCCCCACGGCCGTCTGGAACGCCCTTCGTAAGGCGCTCGCGTTCCTCGGTGAAAACTGGATGTTCACCATGGGGCTTGCGCTCCTGCTGGCGCTGTACCTCTTTGGCGTCATCGGGTCGCTGATGGTCGACCCCAAGCGCGCCGACATGGGGGCGAACACCCTCAATCTGCCCCCAGGCGCCGCCAATCTATTGGGCACCGAGGGATTTGGCCGCGACATGTTTACCTTGATGGTGATTGGCATCCCCAACACCTTCAAGATCGGCCTGCTGGCTGGCAGCGTCGGCGTGCTCCTGGGGGCGTTGATCGGTCTCATGGCCGGGTATTACAAGGGCTATCTAGATACCGTCTTCAGCAGCGTCGCCGACGTCATGCTGGTGATCCCGGCCCTTGCCATCCTCATTACTGTCTCGGCCTATGTGCGCGTGATGACCGTCGAACTAATGGCGCTCATCGTGGGGCTGCTGGCCTGGCCGCTGCCGGCGCGCGTAATTCGCGCCCAGACGTTGAGCCTGCGCGAGCGTCTCTTTGTCCAAATCGCCAAGCTCTCCGGCCAAAACGATTTCGAGATCATCTTTTTCCAGATTCTGCCTAACTTGACCGCCTATTTGGCCGCCGCGTTTGTCGGCGCCGTCAGCACCGGCATCCTGGCCGCGGTCGGGTTGGAAGTACTGGGGCTTGGCCCGCAGAATGTCCCCACGAT
>CAYJQA010000578.1:500-1502 GCA_964372065.1 uncultured Litorilinea sp. | reverse complement strand
CGCCTTCACCTACTCGGCCATGTTCCGCGGCATGTGGTGGTGGTGGGGACCACCCATCGCAACGCTGGCGATTATCTTCACCGGCCTCTTCCAGATGAGCGTCTCGCTGGACAAATACGCCAATCCGCGGCTTAAGGGAGCCATGAGCGGCTGATGCCGTGGGCATCCTGAGCACACTAGTTACATCGAGAGAGACATGGGATCCGAAGCATTAACGATGGCGGTTGAGGACAGCACAGTGCGGCGCAGCGACCGGGTGCTCGATGTGCGCGACCTGCATGTCAGCTACCACACGGCGCGCGGGCCGGTGCGCGCCGTCAGCGGCGTCAGCTTCTTCCTCCGGCCCAGCGAACGCCTTGGCCTGGTAGGCGAGTCTGGTTCAGGCAAGACCACCACGGCCCTGAGCCTCATGCGTTTGTTACATGCCCCGGCGGAGATCGAAGGCGGCCAAGTCATCCTCGACGGCCATGACCTGCTCAGCCTGTCCGAAGAGGAGATGCGCCGGGCGCGCTTTGCCGAAATTGCCCTCATTCCTCAGGGCGCCATGAACTCGCTGAACCCCGTGATGAAGATCGGCGAGCAATTGCGCGACACCATCCGCGCCCACACCGCGGCGGAGGCCCAGACCGACCTCGACGCCCGCATCCATCAGGTGCTGGCATCGGTGGAACTGCGCACCGGCATCATGGACGACTATCCGCACGAGCTAAGCGGCGGCATGAAGCAGCGTGTCTGCATCGCGATGGGCATCCTCCTGAACCCCAAAGTCATCATCGCCGACGAGCCGACCAGCGCGCTAGACGTGGTCGTCCAACGTCAAGTCATGGAAACCCTCGGCCGCGTGCAGAGCGAGCTAGGCGCGTCCGTCATCCTGGTCGGCCACGACATGGGGCTGATGGCCCAGTTCGTGGACCGGATCGGGGTGATGTATGGCGGCAAACTCGTGGAAGTCGGCCCGGTGCGCGATATCTTCAAGGACCCCCTCCACCCCTATACGCAGTT
>CAYJQA010000578.1:0-490 GCA_964372065.1 uncultured Litorilinea sp. | reverse complement strand
GTTGCTCATTCGCAGCCTACCGAACCTGCAAACCAAAGAGACCTTCCGGGGCATTCCGGGCATGACGCCGTCGCTGCTGACGCCGCCGACGGGCTGCATGTTTCACCCCCGTTGCCCCAAGGTCATGGCGCTCTGTTCTGCGGAGATACCGCCGCTTGTGGAAATCAAACCCGACAGGTGGGTGGCATGCCACCTCTATAACGGGAGCCAGTCCTGATGCACTTCTTGGAAGCACAGCACGTCACAAAGGTCTTTGGCAGCGGCCTCCTCAGCAAGAATCGCACCGTGGCCGTCGACGAGATCTCACTGGCGATCAGCGAAGACAAGCCGACGATCATCACCATTGCGGGCGAAAGCGGCAGCGGTAAGACCACCCTCGCGCGCCTGCTCCTGGGCGTGATTCAGCCCACCCACGGCGCGATCAAGTTCCGGGGCCAGGACTTGGCGACCATGGGCCGGGCCGGGCGCAAGGACTTCCGCCGGTTGGTCC
>CAYJQA010000577.1:0-3606 GCA_964372065.1 uncultured Litorilinea sp. | reverse complement strand
TTTGAGCGCCTGGCTCCAGGCCAGCGCGGCGACGCCCCACAGCACCCCGCCGCTCGCGCCCCAGAGGGGGCGGCCAGGGGTGGCGGGCAGGACCGGCGCGGCGGCGGCGGCGGTCACGCCCGCCGCGGCGGCCGTCGTCACGACGCTGAGGAGGTTGCCCAGATAGGCCGCGGTGAGGTCTGGGGCGAGTGAGCGCCCCAGCCACAGCCAACCTTGCAAGAGGAGGGTATAGAGCGGATAGCCGGAAGGGTGGGGCACACCGCCGGTGGCCGCGGCGGCCAGCAAGTCGCCGCCGTCGGCCCCAAAGTGCGCCCAGGTCAGGCCGGGCGCTACCGTCGCAACGTAGAGGACCAGGGCAAACCCGGTGGGGAGGCCGGCCGCGGCGACCTGACTCCACCGGGCGGAACGGCTCATTCGAAAGTCGGCGGTGAGATGGGCGGCATCCCGATGGTCACCGCCGACGCGGCATAGGGCGCGTTGCTGCCGCGCACGGCCACCAGGTTATCGACAACCGCGCCGTCGCCCAGCGCCGGGTCCACGGTCAGGATCAGGGTGGCGCTGACGCCGGTATCAGCGGGGACGGTGAGCCAGCGCACGATGACCAGCGTCGCGCCGCCGGGCGTGACGGTCTGCTCGACCACGCCGTCCGCGTCCGCGGTGACCTCGACCAAGTGCAGCGGGGCGGGCAATTCGTCGCTCAACTCCACGCTTTGGACGTCCACCGCATTGGGGTTGGTGACGCTGATGGTCAAGGTCGCGGTGATGCCCTGCCAGACAAAGGGCGGGTCCAGCTCGAAGCCCACGGCCAACGGCTGCGCGGCCGCTTGGGCGGGGCGAGAGGGCTGCTGCGGGGTGCCGTCGGCGGTCGGCGTGGCGGTCGGCGCGCTGCGCCTGGCGGGGATGAGCGTGGCTGCCTGGTTGCGGTCAAAATCCGGCTCGACCAACTGGGCGCTGACCCAGCCGGAGGTGTTGTTCGGCAGACAGCAGATATACCACCACGCACCGTCCTCGCTGCGCGATGCGACGGTGATGCGATCACCGGCGGCAAAGCTGCCGAGAATGGCGTAATTGGTGCCGGGGCCTTCGCGCACGTTGAGCTGGGCCACCGTGACCAACGCGCCCAACCCGGCGTCGGCGGTTCCGCCCTCGCCGGGCTGCGGGGGAAAGAGCTCGATGCCGCCTTCCTCTTCGCCCGCGTCCGGCGCGGCGTCGCCTGTGCCTGCGCCGGTGTCGTTGCCGGTGTCGTCATCGGGGCGCGGGGTGGCCGTGGCGACATCGTCGCCGGGAGTAGTGGGCGTGGGGCGCGGTACGGTCTGGTTCAGCGGGCGCAGGACCGGCGCGGCCCAGGCGGGCGAGTCGATCAGCAGCACAAGCGCCAGGGCCAACGCGCCGAAGAGCGCAAGCCAGGCCCGGACAGGTGGTGATGGACGGTGAGAAGGTTGCATTGGCGTGACCTCGTTTGCTTTTGATACGTTCTGCGGCGGGCCGGCGATACGCCGCATCAGCGCAGAACGCCTACATAGTCGGCAACGGCAAAGACGCGATGGGTGGTCGTGAACTCGGGCCACCCGGTGACCAGGGTCAACTGCGCCTTGGTCATGGGCGCAAAGTAGGCCGCGGCCTGGGCTTCTTCGGCGGGCGTCGCGCCGGTGATAGGGATGGGCGGCGTGACCTGGGTGATGCGGTAGACGAAGACGATGCCGTCGCCGTCTGTGAGCAACACTTGCTGGCCCGCGGCAACCGCTCCCAGGGCGAGCGGCGCAAAGACCGCCGCGCCGCCTACTTGGCGGCCCGAGATGATGGTGTTGCCGGCCGCGCCTGCGCCCACGCTGTTCATGTGCCACCCGGCGCGGTCGTTAGGGATGTCCCAGGCCGTCGTGCGGACGCCGTTGACCACGTCCAGACGCCAGCCCACCGCGATCACCGGCACATCCAGGTTGATCGCGGGGATCTGGAGGCGGACCGGCCCGGTGGTCTGATCCGGGGCGAGCGGCGCGGTCTCGACGACTGCAAGCTCGCTCACGGCGGTCGCTGCGACCGCCCCATCCTCGGCCGCAGGGATGGGGGTCGCGATGCTGGCCTGGCAAGCCGCGAGAACTAGAGTCGCCAGCAGCGCCGCCAGCAGGCGAGATCGGCGTGGGCGGGCGGCGGCAGAGCGTAGCGGGTGTGTCATGGGCAGATCCTTGGGCGCATGGTGGGCCGGGTAATGATGCGCCCGGCCGGCGGTTGCGACGCGCGAAACAAATCCAAGCGGTTGCGTGCGGTCAAGCCCCGCACCGACAGCGATGTGGAGGCGCGGCTCCACCCTCGCCATTCTACCTAGCGCGGGGCGCTTTGCCAAACGTGGGGACGGTGACCGTTCAGCACCGGCGCGTGGTATAATCTGCGCCGAGCATCATGGCCCGGCGGAAGCGCGCGCGATTGCGGCGTGGGCTGGGTCGCGCCATCGTCACCGAGGATTTCTCGTATGGCAAACCGTTTCTTTGCGCTGCTGGTCGGCATTGACCGTTACGCCAATCCCTATCAAGCCCCACCGCTGCGCGGTTGCGCCGCCGACGTGGACGCCACCTATGCGCTGCTGGTCGACCGCTTTCATGTGCCGCCGGAGCAGGTGCTGCGGTTGACGGCGCGGGTGGACGGCGACGAGGCCCCGGCGGCGCTGCCGACGCGGGCCAACATCATCGCGGGCTGGCGCGACCATTTGGGCCAGGCGGGCGAAGGCGATGTGGTCTTCTTTCACTTTTCGGGCCACGGGTCGCAGGCGCGCAGTATCGACCCCGACGAACCCGACGGCTACGACGAGACCATCGTCGCCCACGACTCCCGCACCGAAGGCGTCTTTGACCTGGCCGATAAGGAACTGGCGCTGCTGATCCGCCAAGTCGAGCGGCGCGGGGCGCAGGTGTTGGTCTTTCTGGACTGCTGCCATGCGGGCGGCGGCACGCGCGCCTTGAGCCGTGGGCCGGTGCGGACGTGCGCGCCCGACGACCGGGTGCGGCCCGATGCGGCGCGCCTGGCGCGGCTGCGGCTGGATGCGGTGGCGCGGCGGCGACCGACGCCGAGCGGCTGGCTGCCGCTGGGCAAGCATGTGTTGCTGGCGGCCTGTCGTGACGATGAATTGAGCTATGAGTACCGTGTGCCCAACACGGAGCAATGGCACGGCGCGGCGTCGTATTTCTTTCATCAGGCGCTGGCGACCGCCACGCCGGAAACCACCTGGGCGCGCATCCACGACCACGTGTTGGCGCAGGTACACGCCGTCTATCCCATGCAGTCGCCGCAACTGGAGGGGCCGGGCCACCTGACGCTTTTCGGCGGGGTGGGCGGGATCCCTTTGGGCGCGGTGTCGCCCTATCTGTTGGTGCTGGCGGTAGAGCAACAGGAGTACATTAAGGTCAACGGCGGCGCGGCGGTGGGACTGACGCCGGGGACAAGGCTGGCGCTCTACGGGCAGGGCGACGATATGACCGGCGAGCCGACGGCGATTGGGATGGTGGAAGACGTCGCCGTCGACCATGCCTGGGCCAAGCTGGACCGCCTCTTTGATGCGGCGACGGGCGCGCGGGTGAAGGTCTTGGCGTTGGGCTGGACCGAGCGTCCCTATAC
>CAYJQA010000576.1:0-3617 GCA_964372065.1 uncultured Litorilinea sp. | reverse complement strand
GGCGTTGGACGACTATACACTGGAGATCAAGACTGCTGAGGTCTATGCGCCGGCGTTGGGGCAGATGTCGGGGTTGCTCACGCCGCTGCCCAAGCACATCTGGGAAAATCTGGACTGGAAGGACCCGGCGAAGAACCCGGAGATCAACCATCCTTCCGTGGTGTCCGGTCCGTATAAACTGGTGGAATGGCAGCGTGACCAGTTCGTCATCTTCGAGGCCAACGCGAACTACTGGTATCACGGGCGTCCCAACTTTGACCGCTACGTCATCGAGATCGTGCCCGACCAGGACATCGCCTATCAGAAGATGAAGAGCGGCGAGAGCGACACGGGGATCATCACGCCGGAGAACCTGGAAGAAGCGCGCGCGCTGGACAACGTGACGGTCTATGAGTGGTGGCCGGCGGCGGCAAGCTGGACCTACATCGGCATGAACATGCGGCGTGAGGGCGCGCCGACCCAGGACGCCAACGTGCGTCACGGCATCGCCTATGCCATCGACAAGCAATTGCTCACCGATGAGGTGATGCTGGGCATGGCCAAGCGGATCTGCTCGGCCTATCCCGAAACATCGTGGGTCTATAACCCCGACGTGCCCTGCTATGACTATGACGTAGATGCCGCCATTGCCGCGTTTGCGGAAGCGGGCTACACCTATGACGGCGAGCAGATGCTGGACGCCGACGGCAACCAATTGACCCTCAAGCTTGCCTACGGCCCCACTACCAGCAAGGTGGGTGAGTTGATCGCCGTAACCGTCCAAGACTTCCTGAGCAAGGTTGGCATCAACGCCGAAATCCAGGCGCTGGAGTGGTCCAGCTATCTCGATTTGATCAAGGGGACCGATTGGGACTTGTATATAGGTTCCTGGAGTACGACCATCGAGCCGCACATTATGTACACCATCTGGGCGGAAGAAAGTGTTCCTAACCCCGCAAATCCGGATGGCCTGAATCGCGTCGGCTACATTAACCCCGACGTCGATGCGCTCTTTGACGAAGGCGGCAAGACCTACGATGTCGCCATCCGCAAAGAGAAGTACGGCGAGGTACAGCGCATCATTGCCGAGGACGCGCCCTACGTATTCCTCTACTATCGCAAGGCTTGGAGCGGCCAGAACAACCGCATCCAAGGCATCGATCCCAGACCGTTGGGTATTGGGTGGAATTCGGACGACTGGTACATCGTCGCGGAGTAATCGGTTTGTGATTGACCTACCAGGCAGCTCGCGAGCCGCCTGGTAGGTCTTTTTCTACCTGCCATGATACGTTACATTATCCGTCGCAGTTTGCAATCAGTGGCCCTCTTGTGGGTGTCTACCCTCATTGGGTTCTCTGTCTATCACCTTGCCCCCGGCGGCCCGCTTCAGTTTCTCAGCGATGACCCGCGGGGCACGGGCGCCGATGTCATGCGGCTGGAACGTTCCTACGGCATCGACCGCAGCATCCCGGTCCAGTATGTGGCGTGGGCTTTTGGCGAAGACTGGCTGCCCGCCAATGATACGTGGCGCAGCGGGCGCTGTCTGAGCGAGCCGGACAGCTGCAGCAAGGGCATTATCCGGCTGGATTTTGGCCGGTCGTTTTCGTTTAAGGGCGAGCCGGTGCTCAGCTTGATCGCCGACCGCATCCCGGCGACCTTCCTGCTGGCCTTCTCCAGCCTGATCCTGAGCATCGTGATCGGCTTTCCGCTGGGTATCATCGCCGCGTTCACGCGTGGGCGCTGGCCCGACAATACCATTCGCGTCATCACGGTGCTGATCAACACCGTGCCCGAATGGTGGATCGGGCTGCTGCTGCTGATCATTTTGGGTGGCTATCTGGGGCTGGTCCCGCTGAGTGGGATGTATGACATTGGCGACGGCTCGCTGGCGGATCGGCTACACCACCTATTCTTGCCCGCGCTGGTCAGTTCCATTAGCGGGTGGATCGGCTTTTCGCGCATCCTGCGCTTTGAGATCCTGGACGTGCTCAATCAGGACTATGTGCGGACGGCCAAGGCCAAGGGTCTCTCGCGCCAGGCGGTGATCTGGCGGCATGTGCTGCGGAACGCGCTCATGCCCTTTGTCACCGGCCTCAGCGGCATCTTTCTGCTGATCCTTTCCGGCTCGGTGCTCTTTGAGATTGTCTTTTCCTGGCCGGGCATGGGGCGGCTGGCGGTCAACGCGATCAATGCGCGCGACTATCCGGTGATGATGGCGCTCTTTGTGATCAGTTCGTTCTTGGGCATCGTCGGCGTCCTGATGGTGGACATTCTGTATAGCGTCGTGGACCCGCGCGTGCGTTACGACCGGTCGGTGGGGTAGCCGCATGGCGCAAGGAACGTTAAGCCTCTCCCAGCGGAGCCAGCCCGTCAAGCAAGTCAAGCAACAGAGCTATTGGGGCGCGGTGGGGGCCAAGCTCTGGCATGACAAGATCACGGTCTTTGCCATCGTGCTGCTGGTCTTTATGGTGAGCATTTCGCTTGCCGCGCCCTGGATCGGGGACCACGTCTTGGGGTTTGACCCGACCGACACGAATCTGCGCACGCGCAACAAACCGCCCACTTGGGCCATCGCGGCGTGGCCCGTCTTTCAGGAGTTCACGCGCACTTGCAACGAGGGCGGCGGCTGCGATTTCGGGCTGTGGGGCGAGATCTTCGCCAAGTCGCGCGCCGGGCTGAGCGCGTGTATCGGCGTCGCGCCGGGCGCGTGTCACTGGATGGGGACTGACGACGCCGGCCGCGATGTGTTGACGCGGGGCGTCTATGGCGGGCGCGTCTCGCTGCGGATCGGCGTCTATGTGGCGGCCATCTCTATGACGCTGGGCGTGGTGATGGGGCTGATCAGCGGCTATTATGCCACCACGTTTATCGACGATATTATCAACGCCGTCATTATGACCTTGGGCAGCATCCCGCTGCTGTTCTTGCTGATCATCCTCTCGCGCATCTTCTCGCCGGGGCCGGAGGGGCTGGCGCTCTTGATCGGCATCTTTGGCTGGATGGGGCTGTCGCGGCTGGTGCGCGGACAGATATTCTCGGTGCGCGAGCGCGACTATATCGTCGCCAGCCAGGCCATCGGCAATTCGGCCTGGCGCATCATGTTTCGCCATGTGATGCCCAACGTGTCGTCCATCATCATCGTGTCGGCGGTCTTTAATATCGCCGGCGCGATCATCGCCGAAGCGGGGCTGAGCTATCTGGGGGTGGGCATCGGCCCGCCCGTCGCCAGTTGGGGCAACATGATGCAGGGGTCGTTGGGTAACTTCACCAATGCGCCCTGGCTGGTCATCACGCCCGGCTTTTTCATCTTCCTGACTACCCTGTCCATCTACTTGATCGGCGACGGGCTGCGCGACGCGCTGGACCCGTGGGTAAGGGATTAGGCGGCGGTTCGTGCTAAGATGGGGCAGGCAATACACCTGTCCCTTTTCTTTCCTCTGCGGCTTTGCGTGAGACTGGACGATGGCGCGCCGACAAGTTGTGTTGATATTCGTGGCGTTGGCCGTGGTGGCTGTGGCGGCGGCGGCGCTGGTTGGGCTGTTGGTGTGGCGGCTTATGACGCCGGTCGCGGCTCCTGCGCCCCAGGCTGCCCCCGCCGCGGCGGAAGCGACGCTGTCCGCGGAGCCGCCGCCCACCGC
>CAYJQA010000575.1:0-3650 GCA_964372065.1 uncultured Litorilinea sp. | reverse complement strand
GGCATAGCCCAGCCCCATCCGATCCCCGAACGCTTCGCTGAGGTGGACAGCCTGCTGCGCGATAGACAGGGCAGCCATCGGATCGCCTTCCAGCACGTACAGCCCGGCCAGACGAGTGAAGTGATGGGCGCGAAAGCGGTGTTCGCCGATGGCCTCGCGCAAAGCGCTTGCTTGGCGAAACTCGGCATGCGCCGCGGGATAGTCACCTGCCATCACGGCGCAATTACCCAGATCCGTGTGCTCATGCGCTGCCCAGAACGGTGGGCCCTTCTCCCGCCCAACCACTGTGTAATCCAGTGGGTGAGTGGTCACCGCGTGCAGCATCGTGGCGTGATATTGTTGTGCCCTTGCCCATCGTCCCAATTCATATGCATGGCAACCGTAGTCACGCAAGATAACCCGGACCAGATCCGGCATGGTCACGCCAGCGTCGATCAGCGCCTGTAAGCGCGCGACCGCGGCCTGCATCTCCTGCAGCAGTCCCAGTCGGCGATTCAATAGGCAACAGTTGTGCTCGAGATAGCCCAGCATGGCTCCCGCCATCGACCGGCGTTCGACGCTCGCATCCAACTGTGCGATCAGACGTCCACGCGCAGCCGCGTAAAATTGCAGCACCGAATGCAACCTGCCCGTCATCTCGGCCAGAAATAGCAGTGCATTGGCCAGATCGGTGCCCGCTGCCGCCGTGCCATGCATCACCACCCAGTCCCAGACCGCCTGGATATTGCCCGCCTCGGCGACCAGCGCACCGACGACTTCGCTGGCGTAATTGGCGTTCACGATCTGTCCACGGACAAATCCAACGATGTAGCCGCCAAAACGGTCATAGACAGCCGCAACGCTCTCCCCGCTCTGCGCTTCGTGCTCGCGCTCCAGCCGCTCCTCGCAGTACTGGCGCACCAACTCGTGCATCTCGCCGCGGCCGTTGGGGTGCATCCGTATCCACGACTTGTCCACTATACCGACCAGGTCCGCAGGGATCGCGCCCGCCACTGCTGCGGCTGACACCGGCGTGAAGCCGCCGCGAAAGACTGCCAGTTGGCGCAGGATGCTCTGTTCGCGCGGGGTAAGGAGCGTCCAAGTATGGTCAAAGACGGCGCGGATGCTGCGATGGCGCTCCGGCGCATCGCGCTGCGTGGTCGCCAGCAGGTCCAGCCCGCGGCCCAGTTCCGCCAGCACGGCCGCGGGCGAGAGCGTGCGCGTCCAGCCCGCAGCCAACTCGATGGCCAGCGGGTTGCCGTCCAGCAGGCGACAGATGCGGACGATCGCCGCGGCGTCCCCAGACGTCAGGCTGACGTCCGGCTGCAAGCGCCGCACGCCGTGCACGAACAACTGCACTGCGCTGTAGCTCTCCACATCGTCCGCCGGCGACTCCTCTACATCTAGGGACGCGGCGCTCTCCGGCACCGCCAGCCCGGCCAGCGGGATCAGCCACTCCGCGGCCAGATTCAGCCGCGTGCGCGACGTCACCAGCAGCTTCACCTTCGGCGCAGCCTCCAGCAGATCGGCCAGCAGCCCTGCGCTCTCCACCAACTGCTCGAAGTTGTCCAACACCAGGAGCAGTTCGCGCCCCCGCAGCGCCTCCACCAACTGCACCCACGCATACGCCGGGCTGGGCGTCTCCAGCGTGCGCAGGATCTCGTCCGCGATCAGCGCGCCTTGCGTCACCCCGGTCAGCGCGACAAAACACGCGCCGTCCGCAAAGCTCACTGCATGCTGCATGGTCGCGGCGATGGCCAGGCGCGTCTTGCCGATGCCCCCCGGCCCCGCGAGGGTGAGTAGCCGGCAGGTGGGATCGGCCAGGCGGGTTGCGATCTGGGCCAGTTCTCCCTGGCGACCAAAGAACGGGGTATAGGGGATGGGCAAGTTGTGCGCCAGGCGTGGACGGGTCGGGTCCAGAGGGCGGTCGGCCAAGCGCAAGTGGAGGACAGAGCGTTCGCCCAGCGCCGCCGCAACGAAATTCGGGCGCATCGCCGCGTCCACGGCCAGCGCGTCGGCGATGCGTTCCGCCATCTGGCGCGAGGGCCGCCGTTCGTCGCGTTCGATCTTCTGAATCGTGACCGTCGCACAGCCCACCTGGCGCGCCAAACTGCCCTGGGTCAGGTCCAGGGCTTGGCGCTGCCGGCGCAGCCAGTAGCCAAACGAGAGTGTGGTGTCGGTCGGCGGCATGGGGTATCTGCGCGGTATGCGCGCTGTACGACGAACCCATACCAAGTGCGTGCTGCCTCTCAGTATAGTGAAGTCGGGGTACTTCGACAAGGGGCAAGCAAAACAGGCCCCGGTCGCGGCGGGGTCTGTTTTGCGCCTTGCAGGACGCGGGGCAGCACTGGCTGCCCAAGGAGGACACATGGCCCGGCAGGCGCAGACCATCCAGTGGACCATTTGCGAAGACGACACCGAATGGCGACAGGCCCGCGGGGCGACCCCGTATTCAGGACCGGCGTCCAACAGAGGGATCCTGCACATAGCAGCGACATCGCGCTGGCCGCGGGTCATCGCGCCGTTACTGCTGGTGCTGCTGTTGGCCGCGGGCGTATGGGAGTGGCGCGCGGGCCAGCGTCTGGTGGCCCAGGACAAAGCGGAACTCCAGACCGCGCTCCATCTGGAGCAGTGGGCCGTGACACAGGACGCTGCCCAAGCCGCCCGTCTCACCCTCGACCCGGAGATCATCACGGACCCGCAGCCCTATGCCGCCGAATTCGCGGCGCTGGTCAACGCCGCGCAGACCGGCGCGGTCCCGCTAACTACGACCTTCGAGTTAGTCGACGTGCGCGGCGACCTGGCCGTAGTGAAGGTGCGCTTGACACCGGCGGCGGGGCTGGCCTATCGCCAGACCCGCTTCTACCGCCGCATCGGGCAAGGCTGGTTACGCACCACACCCGACCCCACCCTTTGGGGGCCGTGGCGCACCCTGGAGACCGACCACCTTCTTTGGCGCTATCGCCGGCAGGACCAGCCCGTGATCGCCGCCATCGCGGATCGGGCCGACACGCTCGCCGCGACCATCGCCCGCACCTTCGGCCTCACCCTCACCGCCGCCGCCAAGATTGCCGTAACCGTAAGCATTGATGCACCCACCCGCGCTGCGCCGGACGTAGCCGCACGCGCCCAGTTGGCGGCGCGCGCTGCCTATCTCACACCGACGACGCTCGGCGACGAACAAATCCTGTTGCAGACCTTGGCCTTCGACCTGATTGCCCACGCCACGTCGGCCGCGGCCGTGCCCATCCTGCTCGCCTCGCCCGCGGTCTATCTCGCGCCGGACAACCTCGCGGACGAAGACCTGCTGTTGCAGGCGCTAGCCCTGGCGCTCGTGCAGCGCGCCGCCGGCCAGATGGTGCCCGCCGCGCTGGCCGACTCGCATTGGCGTTCGCTCGTCGAAGCGTTCAGTCTCCGGCAGGTTTGGAGCCTGGAGCTGCCGCTCGCGCGCTGGGAGCAGCCACTAGTGCGCTGGATCTACGCTACGCCGCCCTATACCACGGGTGCGGTACGGGATGACTTGGCGGCGGCCGTGTGCTCCTCGCACCGGCTGTGGGTTGAGCCGGCTACACTGCATATCCCGCTCTTGTGCGACCCGATTCCTGCTCCAGCCTACGCCGTGCAGCAGATGATCCCGCCGCCGCCGACGTTGCTCAGGTTGATCCCTAGCC
>CAYJQA010000574.1:0-3662 GCA_964372065.1 uncultured Litorilinea sp. | reverse complement strand
CCGCATGGTGGAGGGCTGTGAGGACGTGATCTTTGCCCAGCCGTCCGCGGCGCGCCAGGAGTATCTGGATGCGCTCGAGTGGCTGAAACCGGGCTACGACGGGGTCAGCTATGTGACGCCCTTCGATGTGGTGGGCGACTTCGTCTACAACTTCGCCGAGTTTGGCCAGATCGTAATCACCAACTTCGCCAATGTGCTCAACGCCGGTATGTCGGTGGAAGACGCTATGGCGACGGCCCAGACGGAAGCCGAGGCCTGGGCAGCCCGGTCGACGTCTCTGCCGCGTTATTTTCTGACCAGCTCCCCGGAGGCTCCGCCACCATGAGCCACACAGCAGTCGGCGCGACCGCCGCCGCAGACCAGGCGAGGACGCAGGTGCGCACGCGCCGGCGTCTCCATGTGCTCCCCTATGCGTTGATCTTGCCGATCCTCATCTTCGAGGGGGTGATGATCGTCTATCCCATCATCCAGGGCATCTATGGCAGTTTCACGCGGATCGAGCTGGCCTCCAACCGCCCCCCCACCTGGGTCGGCCTGGACAACTACGTCCGCATGATCAACGACCCTGGGTTCTGGAAGGTCATGCAGAACACGCTGTTCTTCACGGCCATGGTGATTGTCGTGGCGCTCAGCGCCGGTCTGCTTACGGCCCTGCTCTTCAATCGCCCCTTCCGCTACCGGCCCGTGGCCCGCGCCATGCTGATGATGCCCAGGGCCTTCCCCGAAGTGCCTGTGGTCATGATCTTCATCTGGATCCTCAGCCCCCAGTTCGGCGTAATCAACATCCTGGCCCGCATGGTGCCCGGCGTCACCGAGAACCCGCAGTGGTTGCAGGTTCCGTGGCTGGCGATGGGCTGGATGGTGCTGATCGCCTCCTGGAAGGCCTTCCCCTTCTACAGCCTGGTGATCCTGGCGGCCCTGCAGGCCGTCCCCCAAGAGCTGTATGAGGCGGCCCGCGTGGACGGCGCTAACCCGTTCCAGTTGTTCTGGAGCATCACCATCCCCAGCATTGGAACGACGCTGGAACTGCTGGTGGTGCTCGCGTCGATCTTCTCGTTCAAGCAGTTCACCATCATCTACTTGATGACCGGCGGCGGGCCGTCGGGCGCAACCGAGACCATCGTACTGCGCATCTTCAACACGGCCTTCCGTTTCTATGACTATTCCTATGCGACGGCGCTCGGCGTATCCGGGTTTATCGTCTCGCTGGTGATTGCGGTCTTCTTCGTCATTCTGCAAGCCCGTCGGGCGCAAGAAAATAGCTAACATGTCCACAACCCAGGCGGTCGGCGTTCGCACGCCGCGCAAGAAGTTGAACCTAAAGCAGACGGCGGGCAACATTGTCTTTTACGCTGCGATTCTCGCGGTCTCCTTGATGACCCTTTTTCCCATCTACTGGATGCTGGTCAGCACGGTCCAGCCCAACAAATACACCCTGCACTATCCGCCGCCGCTCTTTCCCAAAGAGATCACCTTTGCCGTATTCGGCGAGCTTTTCGGCAATCACCCCGTGGCGCTGTGGCTGACCAATTCGTTCCTTATCGCCGCCATGACCATGCTGATCTGCACGGCGCTGACGGTGCTGGGGGCCTACGCGCTCTCCAGCCTCCGTTGGGCGGGACGTTCCACCTTTGGGCTGTTCCTGTTGGTCACCCAGATGCTCCCGGAGATCTTGGTGCTGATCCCGTTGTATGTGATCTACCGCAAGCTGAACATGCTCAACAGCCTGCCCTCGCTTGCGCTGGTCAATGCGGCCTTTGTCCTGCCCATCTGTATCTGGATTCTCAAGGGCATCTTCGACACCGTCCCCGCCGAGGTCTTGGACGCCAGCGTCGTGGACGGTTGCACCGAACTGAGCGCCATGTGGCACATCGTACTGCCGCTCTCCACGCCGGGCCTGGTCGCGGTGGCCGTGGTCTCCTTCTTCCACGCCTGGAACGAGTTCCTCTACGCCGGGATCATGCTGGGCAACGCCAAGTTCATGCCCGCCTCCGTGGGACTGTCCACGCTCAAGTCCATCGCCTCGACGCCGGTGGAGCAGTACATGGCCGCGGGGCTGGCCTTCTCCATTCTGCCGGTGGTGTTCTACCTGTCCATGCAACGCTACATCATATCGGGCCTGACCGCCGGCGCGGTGAAGGGATAACCACCATGACCATGCAGATCACGCGGTTGGAGACCATCTGGCTCGACGACCAGCCCAACACGACCTGGGTCCGCATCTTCACCGACGACGGCCTGGTCGGTCTGGGCGAGACCTTCTACGTCCCGCGCGCCATCAGCGCGATGGTGCATGACGTCTTCGCCAACCTCCTGCTTGGTCGCAGCGCCTTCGACATCGAAAGCCACTGGCAAAACATGTTCTACACGGTCAACTTCTTCGGCTATGGCGGCAGCGAGACGCGCGCCATCAGCGCCGTGGATGTGGCCTTGTGGGACTTGCTCGGCCAGTACACGGGCCAGCCCATCTACAACCTACTCGGCGGCCGCTGCCGCGAGTCGATCTGGGTCTATAACACCTGCGTGGGCCACGGCAAGCACCAGGACTACCAACGGTGGGCCACTGGTCACAGCGGCGACCTAGCCGCGGAGTTGTTGAGCCAGGGCGTCAAGGCCATGAAGATTTGGCCCTTCGACCAATTTGGCGTGCCGTTGGGTGGGCCTGTGGGTCAGCGGGCCGGAGCCGGGGCCGTGGGTCCAGTCGGCTACCATCTCAAGCACGAAGACCTCAAGCGCGGCGTGTCGTATGTGGAGGACATCCGCCGCGCCGTGGGCGACCGTATGGAAATCTGCATCGAAGGCCATGCGCGCTGGGACTTGACGGAATCCATCAAGATCGCCCGCGCCCTGGAGCCATACGACATCATGTGGCTGGAAGAGATCATGCCGCCCGACAACGTGGAGTCCTATGCGCGGCTCAAGCATGAGACGACCATCCCGCTTTGTGTCAGCGAACGCCTGATCAGCAAATTCGGCTTTCGCGAGGTGATCGAGAAGAACGCCGCCGACATCATCATGCCCGACATGGCCTGGTGCGGCGGCATCAGCGAAACGCGCAAGATCTGTCACCTGGCCGAGACCTACCTCCTGCCCATCACCAGCCACGACTGCATTGGCCCGGTCGCCCTGTGGTCGGCTGCCCACCTGATGCTCCACATCCCCAACGCCAAGATCGTGGAAACCGTGCGCGCCTACTACGACGGTTGGTACAACGAGGTCATGACCGAGCCGATCACCATCCGCGACGGCATGATCTCGCTGTCCGGCAAGCCCGGCCTCGGCACGGCCCTACGCGAAGAAGTGCTCAGCCGCCCCGACGCCCACATGGAATACTCGGACGAAAAACACCGCATCGATATGTCGAAGGGCTGATCAAGGCGCGACTGAACGCCGGCCTCGCCCCACATCGCCGGCGACCGGCGTCCCTCGCGTGATACGTGTTGCGCCGGCGCATACCACGCAACTGGGGACGGCCGTCTGCCCACCCAGCATCCTCCTCTCGGCTTCCCATCCAGAAAGGGCCGGCCGGGATGCGCACCAGCGCAGGTTCCCGCGGTTCACCGAAGATTGGACCTGATCCACTTTCTGCGTGATCCATACAGCACCCCTCGTGAAAGGTGAAAAAGGACGGCGTTGTGGCATGCGCAGCGACAGCCTCCTGG
>CAYJQA010000573.1:0-3685 GCA_964372065.1 uncultured Litorilinea sp. | reverse complement strand
GAGTATAAGTATCGTTTCGGGAGTCATGACTATGCGGTCATGCGGGTGATTGTGACCCGAAAGGCAGGTGCAGCATGACGGCCACAACAAAGAGCGCCGAAGAACAGAGCATCCCCATCAGCAACCGGAGCAAGGCTGCAACGTCCGATTACGCGCCCAAGCAGGAGAACACCGGCGCACGCAAGCCCGCCGCCGCCCGCGAGCATTCCTTTAGCGCGCTCGCGTGGTTGGTGGACGGCGCCACCGGTGTGGTGGAGGAATTGCGCCACAGCGACTTGGGGCTATCCGAGGAGTTTTGGGTCCACGTCTATGCGGCGCGGCGCGAGAGCTTGTTGGCCGCCCGCGCCGCCATCGACAGCCTGCTCGCCCAGACCGAGGCCGAGTCGGCGGAGAAGGAACAGCGCAAGTCGCGCCGCGGCAGCGTCAAGGTCACTTAGCCGGGCGGCCTGTCCTTACCCGACAGGCCGCCTTTCGGCTTAGGGGGACAGCCACCCGCTGGGTGGATTGTCACGTCGAATTCGGTTAAGTTTGCTACCGGCGCGACGACCGCCGCGGCGGGCCGACTCCCTGGTGTCCGGCTGCCCTGCGCCGGTCGTCGTCGCCTCATCGCCGCCCCAAGGTATCATCGCACCCGATCTGTGAGTCGAACTGTCCGCCGCGCCGCTGATTGGCGGCGCGGTTCCCCGTGTGTGTCCGGCATGCACAGCGTAAGGAGGTTCCCCATGCAACCCGACGGCAGGCAGGTGGTCTTTGCGGCTAACCTGGCGGCGGTCCGCGCCAAGGGCGTGACGGTGGCGCAGGTAAACGGCTGTTATTGGCAAATGAAAAAGTCAGCGCGTGGCTGTCAGAAATGTCAGCACTTGGGTTGGTTTTGCGAAAATGCGATCATCGAAAATGTCAGCGGTTGGCCGTTGAAAATGTCAGCGCACGGGCGGAGATCATTCGTCATCCCTCCCTCATAGAAGCTGTTTTCTCCGTGCTGTGCAGTTGAGCCAGCAGGTGCTGGAACACCCCGGCCAGTCTTGCCGCGGTCAACGTCTGCGACCGGCCAAGATAGGCGTTGTGTAACTTGCGGTCAGCTTTGAGATAGGCATACCAGTACCAACTGTTGCGCCGCTTTTCCTTGCGAATGGTCAAACGGTAGCTGCTATGCGACGACATGTAGCAGAAGCAGTCAGCCTCCTCCAACCAGCGAAACCAGGCGGCGGTTCCCACGGTAAGCGGTCGGGCGCCCTGCCACAAGCGGTGGTCACGCACCACTGGGGTATCTCGATAGGGCATCTACGCCTCCCCTGGTTCTTGCTGGAGGCGCTGGCGAAAGCGATACGATTCACCCACAAACTCGATGATATGGGCGCGATGGGTGAGGCGGTCGAGGAGGGCTAAAGTCAACCGTTCGTCGCCAAAGACTTGCGTCCAGTCGCCAAACTTGAGATTGGTCGTCACCAGCAAGGCGACGCGCTCATACAGGGCCGAGCAGAACTGGAAAATCACCTGTGCGCCACTTTGGCTGAAGGGAATGAAGCCCAATTCGTCCAACACAATCAGGTCGTGACGCAACACCGTCTCCAACAGCCGGGTCAGCCGTTGTTCCTGCTGGGCCAAGATGAGTTCGCTGACCAGCGCGGCCACGTTGTAAAAGCGTACCCGATAGTTCTGCCGGCAGGCGGCTACGGCCAAGGCGAGAGCAATGTGGGTTTTCCCCAAGCCGGGATTCCCCACCAAGATGACTGGTTTCCGCTGGCGGATGTAGTCGCCTTGCGCCAACTGCCGGATCTTCTGGGCATTGAGGCTGGGAATGGCGGCAAACTCAAAGTCGCTCAACTCTTTGACGACCGGCAGCTTAGCCTCTTTGATGCGCCGTTGCCGGCGTCTGGCCTCGCGCTGGGCCACTTCCTGTTCGGCCAACGCCAACAGATAGCGTCCGTAACTGTGCTGGTTCTGAGCTGCTTCCACGGCAAAACGCTCGTGGTTGCAGATGAAGGTGCTCAGACAGAGTTGTTTGAGATAGCTGTTCAACAACGCCGGTTCCACGCTCATGCCGCCCTCCCCAGCAGGGCATCGTATTGCCCCACATCCACCGCTTGCGCACCGACGGCCTGTAAATGGGGCCGGTGCTGTAAGTCCAAGGAGACGGGCTGGGACGCGGCGTACAGCAGTTGGTGCAGGCACAGGGTCACGCCGTCCGCATGCGCACAATGATAGGTCAGGGCTTGGGCGATAGCCCGCTCGATGAGCTGTGCCGGGTGCTGCTGGTGCAAGTGCAGAATGGTGATGAACTCCCGCACCCCCCGACCCTCAGGCCAGTGCGCTTGCAGGTGGGCCAGCAGTTCCTCATAGACCGGCGGCCAGCGCTCTCGCCACTGGCGTATCGGTTTGGCATGCTCGAAGGCGCCTGGCCGTTGCGCCAGCAGGGACAGATAGTGCAGCGGGTCAAAGACGTCGCGCTCACGCGCATAGCAGCGCGGGTGAACCGCTAGCGGCTCCTGTTCCTCGGTGCGGTAGATTTTTATCTGAAAGGGGTACAGCTTTGCCATCAGATGCGTCCTGACCTGGTCTACCGGTACCGAGTACCGGTTGGTCTCCACCACCACCTGGCTGTAGGGCGTGAGCGTGGCTTCCAGCGTGCGGCAGCAGTCAAAGTCGCGTGGCGGCAGCGGTCGCAGATGCGGTTGCTCTGCCCGCCCCATCTCACCGATGGTCGTCGGCTGGCCTTTCACCTGCCGTTCCTCCTCACGGACACAACACGCATACAAGTAGCCGTTGAGTTCCTCCCACGAGTCCACCGTAGGCAACGGCACCAGGAATTGCCGCTGCACATAGCCGATGCTGTTTTCGACCCCGCCTTTCTCGTGCGCCTCACCGGGCGTACAAAAGTGGCTTTCGAACAGATAGTGGCCGCGAAAGGCGATGAACCGCTCCTGCTCTTGGCGATGCTTGCCCTTGAGGACCTTCTGCACCGCCGTGGTCAGGTTGTCGTAGGTCAGACGCTGCGGGACACCGCCAAAGTGATGAAAGGCGTCCACATGGCCGGCAAAAAAGCACTCCTGTTTCTGCCCGGGAAAGGCCATCACAAACAGCCGCCGCGAATAGTTCAGCCGCATGACGAACAACTGCGCCGTGACGAACTGGCCGGCCATCACCACTTGTCCTTCGCCCCAGTCCACCTGCCCATCGCGACCAGGGTCAAAGCTCAACGGCAAGTAGACCTTGGGCCGTCGGTGTACCTTGCGCCGTTCCGCCACATAATGCCGCACCGTCGATTCCGCCCCGCTATAGCCCGCGGCACAAAGCAACACATAGATCTTGGTCGAGGTGTAGCGTTGTTTGTGTGGCAGCCGTTCATTTTCGGCCAGATAGGCCTCGATCTGTTGTTGGTAGGGTCCCAGCTTCCGCGCTTGCCGCTGGGTTTGTTGCCGATACCGCACTGGTTCCGCCGAGTCAATCATGCGCCGGATCGTCCGCCAGGCATGTCCCGTCTCGGCTGCGATTTGGCGCAGGCTCTTCCCCTGCACATAGTAGGCCCGTCGGATTGCTTCCCACTTCTCCACTTTGATCATGCTCCCCTCCGCTGCCATGAACCCTCGCCGGCGAAGCCTCATGATAGCGGATTCTTCTTTGGGGTGCTGACTTTTCCGACCGCCGCTTTTGCTACCCGCACTGACTTTTTAGATTATCAATAACA
>CAYJQA010000572.1:0-3698 GCA_964372065.1 uncultured Litorilinea sp. | reverse complement strand
TTGAAGGCCACAAAGCCTTGTTCGTACAAGTAGAAGATTAGGGTCGTCGTGGCGGCCACCGGGCCGCCGTCGGTCATCACCTTGATGATGTCAAACGACTGAAACCCGGTCAGGACGGTTGTAATCAACAGGAAGAAGATCACCGGCGATAGCCCTGGCACGGTGATATTGAGGAAACGTGACCAGCCACCGGCGCCGTCGACCACCGCCGCCTCATAGAGTTCGCGGGGAATCGCCTGCAAGCCGGCCAGGTAGATCACCACGGCATAGCCGATGGTCTTCCACACATGGACGATGATCACCGCCCACAGCGCCCACTGCGTATCCAACAACCAGTTGGGCGAATCCAGCCCGATAAGCTGGAGCAGCGACTGGATCAACCCGTAGCGCGGGTCGAAGATGAAGATCCACACGATTCCAATCGCCGCGCCGCTCAGCATCACCGGGCTAAAGACGATCCCCCGGACCGCATTGCGCCCGCGCAGCGGCATGTTGAGCAGCAGTGCCATCGCCAGCCCCAGGCCGCAGGTCCCCACCACCGACGCGACCGTAAAGACCAGCGTGTGCCACAGAATCCCGCCAAAGGCCGGATTCGTAAACAGGTAGGTGTAGTTGTCCAGCCCCACCCAAAGCTTGCGGGGAGACAGCAGATCCCAGCGGACAAAACTCAGGTACGCGTTATAGATCAAGGGCCAATAGACGAATATCGCGAACAACAGCATATTCGGTCCCACCAGCAGCGAAAACAGCAGCCACTCGCGCCGTTCCTCCGCCGACGGGCGTTTCGCCAACGCCTGCGCCATGCGTTCACTCTCCTTTTCGCTGACAAGGGTAATGACCGCAAGTTAACAGAATTGCACGCGCGTGTCAACGGACAATTAAGGGGCCGTTAAGGGCGTCGCCAGGCGACGAAACCGTGCTTCCTCTGGAGAAACAAGAGGGCCATGCCCGCTCTGCCAAGTGGGTCATGGCCCCTTCGTCAAGACATCTGCCGCGCTACCGGGCTTGGTGTTTGCCGTCGCGTGCAGTGATCGGTTAGCTAACGCGCGGCGTGTTTGCCGCCGCTGCGCGCCAGCGCCAGCGTCGTCTCCAGCGCCTGAATCAGCTCCGGCATGGCGGCGATCTCGGCGACAGTCAGCATTTCGCCCGCCACGCGCCCCACCAACGGTTTGCCCAACCCGGCCAACTCCTCGGCGCGGCGTTTGGGGTCGCCCAGACCGGATCGCCCCGGCTTGCCCCGGCGCGCCAGACACTCGTTCATCAGCGCCAGCAAGCGCGCCGGTGGGAGCGCCTGGATCACCAGGTGTTCAAAATCCTGCGCCAGCACAAAGACCGCATCGGCTACCTGCGCGTAGGTGCGCCGCCGGACTGCCTGTTGACCGTCGCCGTCCATCATCACCACATGCGGGATGCCCAGTGTGTCCAACAGCGCATGATACGCGCCGAAGTTGCCGATGCCGTTGACAAAGACCACCGACACGCCCGCCGCGTCCAGCGGCAGCCCCAGCGTCCGCGCAAAGGCCGGCAGCGCAAAATACTCCGCCTGCCCTTCTACCAGCACCACGGCCCGCGCAAAGAGCATGTCGCTGCGGTCCTCTTGCAGATACCGCTGGACCTTGGCGACCACCTCGGCGTCCAGCCGGTCCAGCTTTGGCTGCACCACCACGCTCCGCAGCTCCGTCCCGACCAACTGCCGGTGTACCGTGATCACGTTTTCCAGTGGAACCCGGTTGACGAAATCATTGGCGTGCGTCGTGAAGAGCACCTGGTCATGCCCGGCCATCTCTTCGAGCAGGTTCAGCAGCACGCGCGTGGCGTGCGGGTGCAGATAAATCTCCGGCTCCTCGATGGCAAACAAATAGTCACGGTCGCCGCGCCGGATGTAGTCGCACCACGTGTGCAGGATGGAGACCACCAGCGACCGCTGCATCCCCAGCCCGTGCTGCTCCAGCGCCAGGTCCACCCCGTCGTCAATGCTCACCAGGCTCTGGGCGAAGATGGTGCGCAGACTGGGCAACCCGGCCGCCAGTTGCAGCCGCACCTGCGACGGTTGCGGCGTCACCGCGACCAGCCCGGCGGTCAGCTTGTTCTCCAATTCGGCGATGGGCGCCCAGCCGTCACCGCGACGGTTCGCCAACTCCTGCAGTTCGTCCACCAGCCGCGCCATCCGGGCGACCACGTTGTCTTGGTCCGCTGCTTGGGCCAACATGGCGTCCACCACGTCACTCAGCAAACTCTTGCGTTCGAGATTGGCCTCCTGGTTCAGCCCGCGATCCGCCCACACGACGCGCCATTCCGGGAAGAGCCGCTCACATTCGCCGCGATCGCGCGGCGTCAGCCGCGCATAGACGCCATCGGGCCGCCGCACATAGCGCAGCCGTTGGTCGCCGCGCCAGACGCTCGCCACGGTCAGCGACCACTCCTCGCCGCGCCGCGTGCAGTTGGCCGCGTGCCATGCGCCGGCCTGGGCGATCCGCCCCGTCAGCGTGACCTCGACCACAATCGGCTGGTCGCGGCGCTTGCCAAAAAAGAGCGCGTCGTCCAGCTTCACCGCCGGGCCAAAGAACGTATGCAGCGCCCACAAAATGGTCGACTTGCCCGCGCTGTTGGCCCCCATGATCGCGCTGAGCATGGGCCGCCGCGGCCGCGCCGCCGTGGGCAGCGTCACGCAAAAAGCGTCCTTCGCCCACTGCATCTGCGCCGTGCGCCCGCGCTGCCCGTGCGGCCAGTGAACTTCCACCCCCACCGGCACAGCTCGAAAACCGGAAATGCGTACTTCACGTACTCGCATCATCGCCTCGCTTAACTGGCGGTCTCCCCCTGCGACGGACCGTCCACCAGCCGCGTCAGCGCCCGGTGAATCTCCACCATCGCCAGCGTGTCGCGCCGGCAGTAGGCCGTCAGGTCGGCGGCCAATTGCTCGCGCTGTTGGGGATCGTCGCATTGGATCAACGCCTGCCAAATGGCCTGGGCATGGTCGCCCCGGCGCACGGTCAGGTCGTCGTAAGTCAGACCGGGCGCCAATACCGGCAGCACCCGCTTAATCGAGTTCGACCCCTCAAACTCCGGGTCAAGATAGTCGTGGCGGAACACCTCCAACTGGTCCCACAGCCGGGCCGCCGCGCTGCGCAGCGCCTTGCGCTGGTCGGGCAGGCCCCGCGCCAGGTCCAGCAGGACGCCGCGCTCAAAGGCCGCGTGATAGGCCACCACCGACCCGGTCGGGCCGATCTCGGCGGCCAACTGCGCCGCCAACGTTGGCCGCGGGTCGTCGCTCCCCCGGTGCAGATACTCCGTGTGCGTCAACGTGCCATCGGCGTGCAGTACATGCAGGCTGTACTGAAACGGCAACTGCTGATAGGGGCGCATCCCCGCAAAGCGCGGGACCGCATAGGCATAGGTCTCGAAGTCCAGGAAATGGATGGGATAGGCCAGCCCGGCCAGCCGCGCGGCGATGCGCGCGGTCGCAATCTCGGCGCGCCCCGTCATCACCCGCCGCACATACGCCCACTGGCCCGGCGACAGCGGGAAGTCGACGGGGATCTCCTGCACGTGCAGCACACCCAGCTTGAGCAGTTCGCGCAGCTTGCCCGGCGTGATGCGCGGGATCGTAAAGATCGAATGGCGCGGCACATGCTGCCAACAATGGCCGACGGCAGGACAGGTGTGCGGCATGTGA
This sequence comes from uncultured Litorilinea sp., assembly GCA_964372065.1. GTDB lineage: Bacteria > Chloroflexota > Anaerolineae > Caldilineales > Caldilineaceae > QEUY01. The sequence continues at coordinate 22 of CAYJQA010000572.1, read as the reverse complement.
CAGTGGGGACCGATCCCCACCC
>CAYJQA010000571.1:0-3702 GCA_964372065.1 uncultured Litorilinea sp. | reverse complement strand
TCCTTGGTCGGCTTCTGGCGCTTGGTGATGGTGAACGCGGAGCCGGGCGGCAAGACTACCTCGTCCTCGGCGGCCTCCGAGATCTCGCGCAGGTCCTTGCCGGCGGTCACATCCAACTCCATGATGTACTTGTACTTGCCCGTGTTGAAGTTGTTGGCGAAGTCCTTGGCGACGTCGATGTCCATCGTAGCGCTACCAAGCTTGTCGAACTTGAAGCTGCTGCCCATAAAGGCGAAACGGCTGTCCGACGCGGTGCCGCGATAGAGATGGCCTTTCCAGTCGGGGAGCATCTCCAGCGAACTCATCAGCAACGGGATCACCCGCCGCGCCTGTTCGATCAGCGTCTTGACATCCAGCTTGCCGCTTTCAAAATCGCCGCGGAACTGTGACAGCTCGTCTTTCTCCTTGATGGCCTTGATGATCATGGCCTCGCCCTGGGGGCCGCCGCGCAGCACGGGGTTGAGGATCAGGTAGCCAAAGGAGGTGTAGAGCCGGATGGCGGCGGCGGCCGGTCCGCTCAGCGCGCCCACATCCTTGGCTTGCTTGCCCTCTAGCTCGTCGGTGGCATCCTCGATGGCGTCGTCGTCCATGATGAGGTTCATCTTGCCCTCATCGAACATCCGCTTGAAGGCGATCTCATGCGGGAAGAGGCCGCCTTGGGCGACGTTCCCGCGCAGTTCCATCACCGAGAGCGGGGCCACGTCCATATAGGCCTCACGCCCCGGCTTGTAGGGCAGGCCATAGTCGGCGGACGCCATCATCATCTCATGGAAGGTGTGGTCGTTGGAGGTCAACATCCACGACAGCACCGCCAAGCGCCAGTCCTCCGGCGTGGTCGGCTTATTGAGCCACTCCCACAGTTGGAACATGCGCAACATCGTGCCGGAAGGGCCGGCTACCACGGGCATCTTGAGCGACTGCTTGGCGTTCTTGACCCACGGGTTATTGTCGTTGATCTGCCAGTTGGTCTCACCCTCGCGCCACTTGAGCTTCTCGTTCTTGAGGTCGGTCCCTTCCTCCTTGTCCCCGAACTGGAAGGCTTTCTCGCGTTCGCTCAGCGGAATCGGGTTCTCGCCCTCCTCCAGTTCGCCGACCGTGCGCTGGCTGGTGCCCTTGACCTCTTTGCGCATACTGGGACCGAAATCCTCATAGCTCTTGAGGTTCTTGCGATCCCACTTCTGATACGGGTTGCGATAGAGATCGCGCGCGCCGGGCGTAAATATCATCTGGCGCTTGCGGCGCTGGAGCTTGGTAACATTCAGCCCCTTGGCTTCCAACTCCTGCCAGCGGCCCTTTTTGAGCGCAGTATTCAGATAGCTCTTGAAGCCGCCAAACATGGCGTTGTAGAGGGCGGTCATGCGCTCGCGCAGATTGCCTTCATGCAGGACGCCCATGATGGCGTCGAAATTCTTGCCGACCTGACCGGCGCTGTCGACGCTGTCACTGCCGTAGAGCTTGACGATCTCGGTCTTCTGCGTCTCGTCCTCTTCCTTGAAGTCGCCAATCATGGCCGACGTCATCTTGTCGAGCACAGCCTTGGCCGCAGCGACAGCCTTGCCATGCATGAAACCATAGCGGCCCAAGCGCCGCTCATACTCGATCGAGTCTTGCAGTTCCGGGTCGGGGCCGGTGGGCGCTTCGGTCGTACCTGTTTTGGTGGGGACCGTCGTCGTGTCTTTGACGTTCTTGGGGGCCGTGGTCGTCGTGCCCTCGCCGGTCGTCTTACCCGTACCCTCACCGCCCGTCTTGCCTGTACCCTCGCCGGTCGTCTTGGTCGTGGGCGCGGCTTTCTTCTTGCTGAACATGCCCTTGATCCAGTCGAAAAAGCCCTTACGCTGGATCACGCCGGTGGGCATGGCGCGCTGAACAGCCCCGTCATCGCTGGTGCGGCGCACCGCGCCCTGTTGCACCGTGTGGACGGCTTCGTGCGCGGTGAGCTTGAGGTCACCGGGCGACTGGCCCGCGCCGTAGTAAATATGGTTCTGATGGGTAAAGGCCTTGGCGCCTAATTCCCGGTTGAGCTGCACGGCGTGGCTGTCGGTGTGTACCTTGACCGAGCTCAGGTCCGCGCCCAATTGGGGTTCGATGGCCCCGCGCACCGCGGACGGCAGCGCGCTGCCGCTGCTCTGGGTGCGACGGATGCGGCTCTCCAGATCGCCGGCCAGCGCCCCACCGTCCGGCCCCCCCGGCGCGGCGGTGGGCTGGACGCGCCTGGTCGTGGGGGCGTCCGTCGCCGGCTGCGGTAGCTCGTCTTCTTCGCGACGATTTTCGCGCACGTTCTTGTGCGCCGACCGCTGCACACTGTCCGCAATCCGGTCGGCCTCACGCTCAAAGGCGTCGTCGGCCGGCCCCACGGTGAGTTTCGTTTGCACCAGGAAGGGGTGCGCCGGTGGTCCCGCGAGGGCGTGTGGGCGCGCGGCGTTGTGGTCCAAGAACTGCGTTACGGCACGATTACCGATCGTGCGCTGTAAATAGAGCACCTGGTCGGACGTCATCTGGCGGGGGCGATAGGTCGCATCCCCCAGCGATAGGTCCACCTGCGGCGCGGCAAAACCCAGGCCGGGTTGCCCCGTCGTCAATGTAGTCTGCGTAGGCTTGGCGTCTTGTTTTTGAGTTGGCGCGGCCACAGGAGAACTAGCGGGCATGCTTGCCTCCCCCCGGCCCATGCCGGTGTGCACACGGGTGGTGTTGACCCTACCAACTTAGCAGGCCCGGTCCAATATGTCAACTTAAGGATTGGCGGCGCGCGGAGGAGATGCTGGTTCTCGCGGAGGGGAAAATGACCGCCTAGCGGGCAAGCCGAGGATGTGGCTTTGCCCGCTAGGCGCTAAGGTTACCTACTCACCCTCATCCCCTTCATGGCAGTTGCTGCATACTTCCCACGTACGTTCGTGATGGCAAGCGTTAAAGCAGTACTCGACATCGGCTTGCGGGATCTCATCCGGCGCGGTCACCGGCAGGGGATGAGCCTCATGGCACCTACTGCACTCGAAGATGGTGGTCTTGTCGTGCGGTACGTACACGTGCGGGTTGACCGGCTCATCGTACGTGTCGTGATAGTCGGCGGTGCGCGCCGCCAGCTCCTCAAACGGACCGTGGCAGGCCAAGCAGAATTCTTTGGTCACCGGGTCGGGCAGCGGCGGCACCGCGGCCTCGCCCTCTTCCGGCATGTGACAATAGAGACACAGGTCGTCGGTCAGGTTGATATGGCTCGCGGGCGCCGGCTCCTTGCCGGTTTCCACCGCATGGCAATCACTGCATGCTTCCCGTCGGGCCAACGAATGGGTGATCGGAGCAGGCATGATCTCGCCTACCATCGCGTCGACCGCCTCGTCCGTGACTTCGGCGGCGGCTTCTTCGACGGCCTCCGTCGTCGCTTCGGCGGCCGCGGCTACGTCTGACGGTTCCGGAGTTCCGGGTTCAGGTGTGACCGCCGCCGTTTCGCCCGGCGTCTCCAGCGTGGGGACGGGCGTGATCCAGTGAAAAGAGGTGCAGGCCGCCAGGATCATGGCAATGGAGGCCAAAACGGCCAGATGACCCAACGACGACCGTAGATTGCGTTTGCTACCGAACATCGAACATTCTCCAATCAGGCTATCTGAAACCATAGAGGGCGAACCCAACTCCGGAGTGCTAGACACGGAGTCCAGGGAGTGGGTTGGCAGTGCGCCGAGTTGTCCGGCAAGCACCGCGGCCACACCG
>CAYJQA010000570.1:0-3707 GCA_964372065.1 uncultured Litorilinea sp. | reverse complement strand
GGGAAGGAAGACAGCGACGAGCATCTGCCGAAGCTGGGCTTCAGCCTGAACGTGCCCGGCCCCATGACGCGCAATACGGAATGACCTACGCGGACGCGGGAGTCGCGGCCAGGGCCAAGGCCCGGTCGCGGCTCATCCTCCGTATCCTGATGGAGAAGGGATCCAATGGAAGTAAAGAATTTTGACGCGATTCGCATTACGCTGGCTTCACCGGAGAAGATTCGTGAGTGGAGCTATGGCGAGGTCACCAAGCCGGAAACGATCAACTACCGCACGCTGCGGCCTGAGCGCGATGGGCTGTTCTGCGAGCGCATTTTCGGCCCGACCAAGGACTGGGAATGTGCCTGTGGTAAATACAAGCGGGTGCGTTATAAGGGCATCGTCTGTGACAAATGCGGCGTGGAAGTCGCGCCGAGCCGGGTGCGCCGCGAGCGCATGGGGCATATCGAACTGGCGTCGCCGGTCAGCCACATCTGGTATGTGAAGGGCGTGCCCAGCCGCTTGGGGCTGCTGCTCAACATCAGCCCGCGGCATCTGGAGCGCGTGCTCTACTTTGCCCAATACATCATCACGAACGTCAACGAGGACGCGCGCAGCCGCGCCATCCAGCGTCACGAGCGTGAGTTGGCGATGCGCCTGAGCCGCATTGACAACGAAGTCGCGGACAACATGAACTCGTTGGAATCGCGGCTGGAGGCGGAACTGGGCGCGCTGGACGCGGAAGAAGAGACCGCCGTCCGCGAGCTGGATGAGAAGATTACGGAGCAGTCGTCCAAGGTGATCACCGAGGCGCAGACGCTGCAGACGTGGATTTCCACGCGCGTCGGCCAGAAGTCGCCCGGCGACAAGCGGCTTTCGTGGTCGGATGAGAACGTCATCCAGAACAACGAGATCATCTCACGCGACCATGAAGGTCGCGTCAATACCTTGGTCCAGGAAAAACTGGACGCGTTGCAGTCGGAATCCGACCGCGAGAAGAAAGACATCAGCGCGCTGATCGGCGCGCGGCGGGAGCATGTGCGCCGCGAGCTAGGCGCGCAACTGGACGAGCTGCGCCATACCGTCGAGGACCGCAAGAGCCGCATCAGCACGGGCATGGAGCGGGACCTAGACGACCTCAAGCTGCTTGAGGAGCGCATGTTGCTCACCGAGAACCGCTATCGCGAGTTGGCGGAACGGTGGGGCAATGTCTTTACCGCGGGCATGGGCGCCGAGGCCATTCGCGACATTGTGGCGAAGGTGGACCTGGAGAAGTTGTCCAAGGAACTGCGCCGCGAGATCCGCACGACGCGCTCCAAGCAGCGCCGCAAGAAAGCGGCCAAGCGGCTGCGCGTGGTGGAAAACTTCCGCAAGAGCGGCAACCGTCCCGAGTGGATGGTGTTGACCGCGCTGCCGGTGATCCCGCCTGATCTGCGCCCCATGGTGCAGTTGGACGGCGGCCGCTTTGCGACCTCCGACCTGAACGACCTGTACCGCCGGGTGATCAACCGCAACAATCGGCTGCGCCGCCTGATGGAGTTGGGCGCGCCGGATGTGATCGTGCGCAACGAAAAGCGCATGTTGCAGGAGGCGGTAGACAGCCTGGTGGACAACGGTCGGCGTGGGCGTGCGGTCAGCCGCAGCGGCAAGCGTAAGCTCAAGAGCTTGAGCGATCTGCTGAAGGGCAAGCAGGGCCGTTTCCGCCGCAACCTCTTGGGCAAACGCGTGGACTATTCGGGCCGGTCGGTGATCGTGATCGGGCCGACGCTCAAGCTGCATCAGTGTGGCTTGCCCAAGAAGATGGCGCTGGAACTGTTCAAGCCCTTTGTCATGCGCCGTCTGGTGGAAGAGAACTTCGCCCACAACATCAAGAGCGCCAAGCGCATGGTGGATCGCTCCAGCCCGGAAGTGTGGGATGTGCTGGAGGAGATCTGCCACGAGCGCCCGGTGCTGCTCAACCGTGCGCCGACACTGCACCGTCTGGGCATCCAGGCGTTCGAGGTGGTGTTGGTAGAGGGCAGCGCCATTCAGTTGCACCCGCTGACCTGTTCGGCCTTCAACGCCGACTTTGACGGCGACCAGATGGCCGTGCACGTGCCGCTGGGCGACCTGGCGGTGAAAGAGGCGCGCGACCTGATGCTGGCGAGCAAGAACTTGCTCAAGCCCAGCAGCGGCGACCCCATCGTCGGTCCGTCCAAGGACATGGTCATGGGCGTCTATTATCTGACCGTGGTCGAGCCGCGGCGCAAGGTGCGCCAGTCGCCGTATGGCAACGGTAACGGTAACGGCGACGGTAAGGGCGGCGCGTATCTGCCCCCCTTCTCTACCATGGACGAGGCTGAATATGCCTATGACATGGGGAAGATCCGGCTGCGCGAGCCGATGCGCGTGTGGTTTACCAACTCGTATGACCAAATGCCGGTCGAGGCGTTGCAGGTAGGTTCCGCGCAGTTGGCGGACAAGGGCGAGGACGCGGGCGTCAGCCAGCGCGTGATCGACGCGCTGCAAGCCCACGGTCTGACCTCAGTGGGCCAGGTGATGGACCTGTTTGCGCGCGGCGAGGCGGCGATGATCAAAGAGATCGCCGACTTTGGCCCGGCGGCCATGAACGAAACGCGCGAGGCGCTGCGTATGTTAGGGCTGTTGGGCGCGCAGTGGCCCACAGACCGGCTGATCACGACGACGGTCGGGCGCATCATCTTCAATCGCTATCTGCCGGAGACGCTCTGGTATGTGAACGAAGTGCTGGACCGCAAGGGCGTGGACAGCGTCGTCGCCCGCTGCTACAAGCACTTGGGGCGCGATGTGACCGCCGAAGTGGTGGACAACATCAAGGAAATGGGTTTCCGCTACGCCACGAAGTCGGGCATCACCATCGCCGTGAGCGACATTCAGGTGCCGGAGAAGAAGGCCGAAATCCTGGAGCGCACGACGCGCGACGTGGAAGCCTCGGAACAGCAGTATCGCCGTGGTCTGATTACCGCGGAAGAGCAGTACAACAAGATCGTCGAGCTGTGGACGCGGGCCACCGACGAAGTGACCGACGCGGTGAAGTCGCTGCTCAGCCCCGTACATGGGCTGGGGGCCATGGCCCAGTCGGGCGCGACCAAGGGCGGTATCAACCCGATTCGCCAGTTGGCGGGCATGCGCGGTCTGATGGCCGACCCGAACGGGCGCATCATTCCGCTGCCCATCCGTTCCAACTTCCGCGAAGGGTTGACGGCGTTGGAATACTTCTTGAGCACGCACGGCGCGCGCAAGGGGTTGGCCGACACCGCGCTGCGCACCGCCGACGCCGGCTATCTGACGCGGCGTTTGGTGGACGTGGCGCAGGACGTCATCATCACCGAGACGGACTGTGGCACCAATACGGGCATCTGGATTGACGCGGCCCACGCCAAGGCGATTGGCGAGTCGTTCCAGGACCGCATTGCCGGTCGCTATCTGGCCGGCGCGCTGAGCGACCCGGCGACGGGCGAGACGCTGCTGGAGGCCGGCGCGCTGTTGGATGAGGCGGCGTTGGCGACGGTGGCGCGACACGGGATCAACCGCGCCTTTGTGCGCAGCCCGCTGACCTGCGAGGCGCGCTTTGGGCTGTGTGAGAAGTGCTATGGCGAAGACCTGGCCCGCGGCGGGCTGATCGGAATGGGCGAGGCCGTGGGCATCATCGCGGCGCAGTCCATCGGCGAGCCGGGCACGCAGCTCACGCTGCGTACGTTCCACACCGG
>CAYJQA010000569.1:0-3718 GCA_964372065.1 uncultured Litorilinea sp. | reverse complement strand
GTCTAGTACTATAGGGGCTGTTGCGCCGGCCACAGGCACGTCTGCGCGCCGGTTCGGATTCGCAACGACGACACGGAACTGACTCTGCCCATGAGCCGCGGCATGCTTCTCGCGTTCGGTAGTTACCTGCTTTGGGGTGTGTTGCCGATCTACTGGAAAGCACTGGTGGACCTCCCTGCCCTGGAGACAACCGCCCATCGCGTCGTGTGGTCCGTCCTCTATGCCGCCATGATTCTCTTGGTGCAGCGTCGCTGGCGCTGGTTGCGTGATATCGTGCGCACGCCCCGCATCGCCCTCACGTTCGTGGCGACCGCGGCGCTCATCCTGGTCAACTGGCTCATCTACATCATCGCGGTCAACTCCGGCCAGTTGGTCGAGTCGAGCCTGGGCTACTACATGAACCCCTTGGTCAACGTGATGCTGGCCGTGATCTTCCTGCACGAGCGCCCACGGGCCTGGCAGTGGCTCGCCATCGGGATCGCCGCGATGGGCGTCGCCTACCTCACGCTGAGCTATGGGCGCTTGCCGTGGATCGCGCTGGGGCTGGCCTTCTCCTTTGCGTTCTATGCCCTGCTCAAGAAGCAGGCGCGCTTGGGTGCGTTGGAAGGTCTTTTCGTCGAGATGCTGGTCTTGTCGGTCCCGATGACGGTCTATCTATTCTGGCGCGAGGCCAGCGGCGTCGGCGCGTTGGGCCACGTATCGCCGACGACCACCGTCATGCTCCTTCTGTCCGGCGTCGTGACCGCCACGCCGCTGCTCCTGTTCAGTGCTGGGGCGAGGTCGGTGTCGCTGACGGTGCTCGGCCTGCTCCAGTACGTCGCCCCCACGATCACGTTCATCCTCGGCACGCTGCTCTACCATGAGCCGTTTTCGTCGACCCAGATGATTGGCTTTGCCTTCATTTGGGCCGCGCTCGCCGTCTTTTCCGTGGAAGGCATGGCCGAACGCCGCCGGCTGGCGGTGGCGCCGGCGCCCCACTAGCCGGAACCGGTTACCACGCAAGGTGAGATCACAGCATGAGCTTCGGCATTACCAAGACGATTCCGGCAGACCGCGGTGTGGACGCCGTCAATGCGCTCTACGATGGACGCCTGCACGAATTCGAGTTCCACATGGCCGGGACGCCCAGCCGCCTGCAGCCGGGCCACTTCGTCTACACGATCTTCAACAACCAGATCATTGGCCGCCTGAAGATCGTGCGCATCGAAGGCGGTGCGGTCAATCCGGAGTCGGGCAGACCGCGCACGCTGGTCTTTGTGGCCGCGCCCGGCGAACGCCTGCCCCACCCCATCCCGCGTCAAGGCCATCAGGGGACGCGCTACTATGACGGCGCGGACTGGCCGCTGGGCTAAACGTGCGGCGGGAACGACGGCCACGCGGGCCTAGTCGCCCGTCGGCTGTAGCGCCGGCTGCCCCCAAGTCGGAGGGAGTTCGTCCGCCATCGCCTGCTGTTGCACCAGGTTCAGATGCCAATAGAGGCCGCGGCGCTGCATCAACTCGGCGTGACTGCCTTGCTCGGCAATCCCCCGATTCGCCAGCACCACAATATTGTCGGCGTTGCGCACGGTGGACAGCCTGTGCGCGATGATGATCGTCGTCCGTCCCGCCATCAGTCGCTCCAACGCTTCCTGGATCAGCGCCTCCGTCTCGGTGTCGACCGCCGATGTCGCTTCGTCCAAGATCAGGATCGGCGCGTCCCGCAACACGGCGCGGGCAATGGACAGCCGCTGCTTCTGGCCGCCGGATAGCTTCACCCCGCGCTCGCCGATAATGGTGTCGTACCCATCGGGCAGACGTGCGATGAACTCGTGCGCGTTGGCGATCCGTGCCGCCGCGTACATCTCCGCTTCGCTGGCCGACTCGCGCCCAAAGAGGATGTTCTCGCGCGCCGTGCCGTGAAACAGATAGACGTCCTGCAGCACCATGCTGACCTGCCGGCGCAGGCTGTCCAGCGTCAGGTCGCGGATATCATGTCCGTCCAGGAGGATGCGCCCACCGCTCACGTCATAGAAGCGCGGCACCAGGCTGGCCAGCGTCGTCTTGCCGACGCCGGTCGGTCCGACCAGCGCCAGCGTACTATGCGCCGGCACGACCAGGTCGATGTCCTCCAGCACGACGTCGCTGGACAGATAGCTGAACGCAACATGCTCGAAGCGTAGCTCGCCTTCTGCCCGGCCTGCGAGCGCGACTGCCGCCGGTGAACTTGCCAACTCCGGCGTCTCGTCCAGTAGCTCATTCACCCGGTCCGCGCTAGCCAACGATTCCTGCAACTGCTCCCAGGAATCGCTCAGGTGATGCAATGGTTGGTAGAAGAGGTCCAGATAGAGGAAGAAGGCTACCAACTCGTCCACGGCCAGCGTCCGGCCCAACAGCATCTGTCCGCCAAAGTAGATCACGACGATTGTGCCCAGCGCCGACGAAAACTGAATAAATGGCTGAAAGATCGCCAACAGCTTGAGCGCATGCAGCAGCGAGTCGCGATAGCGTTCAATCCGGTGCTGTATCCGCTCCAACTCACTCCGTTCCCGCGTGAACGCCTTGATCTCCCGCATCCCGGACAGATTATCGGCCAGCAGTGCATTCAGTTCGCCCAACTCCACCTGGCGCTTGACAAACGCCGGTCGCACAATGCGGCCAAACGCCCGCAGTGCGAAGAGGATGAGCGGGATCGGCACCATGCTCAACAAGGCAAGCTGCCAGTTGATCGCCATCAGCACCACCGTCACGCCCACCAACGTTAACACGTTGACAATCACGTCTGGCAGGGCATGGGCGATCAGCAGTTCGAACTTGTCCGAATCGTTAACGACCCGCGACATGAGTTGGCCGGTCTGTTTGTCGGCATAGAAGCGCAGGCTTAGGCGCTGCAGGTGCTCATACAGGAGCGTGCGCGCATCCGCGACCACGCCCCACCCCGCCACGTGCGCCATGTAGCTACGCAGGAATTGCAACCCTGCGCGCGCGACATACACGGCCAGCGCCATGAGGGCCAGCCGCGTCACAACGGCCTGCGAGAACGCGCCCGCCTCCGTCGCCGTGACCGCGGCCACCATGCTCTTGATGATCCACGGGATCACCAGTTGCACGGCCACCAACAGCAGCATGGCCGCCACTGTGACCACCAGCGCCCAGGTATAGCGACGTGCATACGCGACCAAGAAACTCAACGGCTGCATGTTCACCTCAATCCAAAATGGTTTCCAATACGTACCATTGTAGGGTTGCCGCACATGATGCGCCAAAGCCGGGCCACCGCCGGGGCGCGTAAGGCCAGTTGCGGAACCGCGCTCGCGTGCTTTATGATTGGGGTCGCTCTCGGCCAAGGTTCAGTTTCGACGCAAATCCATGATCAACCCACTTCCCGTAACCAAGCCGCGCCGGCTCGCTGCCGACGTGCGATTCTGGGGCTGTTTCCTACTGCTCAATGCCCTGCTCTTCTTGCCGCTCTACCTGCTGCAGCGCGACGAGAGCACCTTCTTCCCGCTGGAACCGGCTGCACTGAGTTCCCCGGCGGTCTTCTTCACCGAGTTGTTCCTCTGGCGCAACAACCCTGACCCCTTCCGCATCAACGCCGAGTTCCTGGTCCTGCTGGCGTTGTGGGTCAATGTCGGGTGGCTTCGTCGCGGCTTCGTGCGTTGGGCCATGATGCTCACCTATTTTGTCGCCCTGACCTATTACGTCTATGAAGGCATCATGGTCTATCTCTATCGGGTGGAAC
>CAYJQA010000568.1:0-3724 GCA_964372065.1 uncultured Litorilinea sp. | reverse complement strand
GGGTGTAATGCTGGACCTCAAGGAAGACCACGCCATCGTCACCCGTGCCCACGCCATCGAGGACCATCGGTGCATCAATGCCGATGTTGCAGGAGCCGGACGATCCCCAGTAAGCGATGCCTGACCAGCCCTTGCCATCCCTCATCTGGATATTGAGCACCGAACTACAGCCGTTGATGTAGGGCTCGTGCGCGGTATTGCCGCCAATGGCGCTGTGCACGAAGACGGCTTGCCAGGCTTCCACCACGGCGTCGGCCACGTCGGAGGCCTGCGATTCGCCAGAGATTCCGTGGACATAGTTTTCCCCGTCCACGGGATAGGTGGTGGTATCGGTTGTGTACCAGACCCGGACCTTGCGGGCGTTGCCTCCGACGGTGAAGTTCCGCTGATAGCACAGGCTGAGAGTAACGGGGCCCTCGACGGAAGGGGCCGTGCCGCCATCACAGGCGGCGCCAATCCCCAATAAAGAACTGGTGTCTGCTACCTCGACGGGCGCAGACAGGTCTTGTGCTTGACCTGCATGCGCATAGACCAGGCTGGTGGAATAGGCGATTCCTAGTAATAGGAAGCACGCAATTGCCAGCCAACGTGCACGTGACATAGGATACCCTCCTTGGCTAACCTTCGTGTGGCAACGAACAACTCGGATGGGGGACAGTATTAGAGATTACCGGGGAGCGGCGATAAACGTTGTGCGCCAGCGCACAGAGAATGCGTGGCGTATTCTACGGTATTCGTGTCGGCGAGTAAACTGCGCGAAATGCGACTGTTGGGCGGTCGTGGGCTGAACGGTGGGTACGCCGGGTCAGCTAGCGCGGCAACTGGCGCGTACAGGAGGTTTCGTCAGGCGCGCACGATTGACAAAATCGTTGGGTAGGGATTAGAGTGGGACGCAGGTCGGCCCCAGGTCCCCGATTGATTTGATGCGCTCCGCGCCAGTTGGCGGGCGCCGGACATTCATCACCAGCGCGCCGCGGCGCTTGACTTTGGCAGCGGACGGCGCAACTACCCCACGAGGTAACGCATGGAACCCGAACTGATTGCCGATTATGCGTGTGTGACCGGTGAAGGCCCGCTGTGGCATCCGCAAGAACAGCGCCTCTACTGGGCCGACATTCCCACGGGGCGGATGTTCCGCTATGACCCCAAGACGGGCCACCATGAGCAGTTCTACACGGGCGACGTGGTCGGCGGCTTTACCTTCCAGGACGACGGCGCGATCCTGCTGTTCATGGCGAAGGGCGCGGTCAAGATCTGGCGCGCCGGGAAGCTGGAGACGATCATCGAGGAGATTCCCGACGAGCGCGAGACGCGGTTTAACGATGTCTTTGCGGACCCGGAGGGCAGGGTCTTCTGTGGGACCATGCCGACCAAGGATCGCGCGGGTCGCCTGTACCGGCTGGACCCGGACCGCACGCTAACGAAGATCCTGGATGGCGTCAAGGTGTCGAACGGGATGGGGCTGACGCTGGACCGGAAACAGCTCTACTATACCGACACGGGCGCGCGGACGATCTACCTGTTTGACTATGACCAGGCGACGGGTGCGATCAGCAACCGGCGCGTCTTCCTGGACACGGCGGCCGAGGAAGGTGGGCCGGACGGGATGACCGTGGACGCGGAAGGCTGCATCTGGTCGGCGCGCTGGGACGGCTCACGGCTGACGCGCTATGCGCCGGACGGGACCGAACTGCTGCGGGTGATGTTCCCGGCCAAGAAGGTGTCCAGCGTGATCTTCGGCGGACCGGACTACACAGACATGTATATCACGACCGCGGGGGGCAACAACAAGGCGGAGAACGGGCCGGGGGCCGGCGCGCTGTTTCGGCTGCGGGCGGGCGTGCAGGGGCTGCCCGAGTTCCCGTCGCGCATCCGCTAGACCAGATTCACCGCGGGAGCTAGAAGGGGCGACACCCATGCAGGTGCACTTGGCCTACGGGCGACATGGATTGAGCGTTGACCTGCCGGAAGGCTGCGACGTGGTTTCGTCACGCTATGTGGCGGGGCTGCCCGATGAGGCATCCGCGCTGCGGAAGGGGCTGCGTGAGCCAATCGGCGGGCGGCCGCTGGCGGACCAGGTGAAGCCCGGCGACAGCGTGGTCATCGTCCACAGCGACATCACGCGGGCGACACCCAACGATCGTATCCTGCCGGTGATTCTGGCCGAGTTGGAGGCGGCGGGCGCCGCGCGCCAGGACATTACGCTGCTCAACGCGCTGGGGACCCACCGGCCCCAGACCGACGCCGAGCTGCGGGCGATGCTGGGCAGCGCCGTGGTGGACCAGTACCGCTGCTTGCAGCACAATGGGTTTGACGACGCACAGTTGGCTCCGCTGGGCGTGACGGCGCGTGGGAACGCGGTGCGCGTGAACCGCACGTATCTGGACGCGGATGTGCGCATCCTGACTGGGTTCATCGAGCCGCACTTCTTTGCCGGGTTTAGCGGCGGACCGAAGGCGGTGCTGCCGGCGCTGGCCGGGGCCGAAAGCGTGGTGACCAACCACAGTCGCGATATGGTGGCGCATCCCCTGGCGACGTGGGGCGTGGTGGAGGGTAACCCGATCTGGGAAGAGATGCGCGAAGTGGCGCGCATGACCAAGCCCACGTTTCTGCTCAACGTGACCCTGAACGTAGACAAGCAGATTACGGGCGTGTTTGCGGGCGACATGCTGGAGGCGCACGCGGCCGGTCGGCGGTTTGTGCGCGAGCAGGCGATGGTCGGCGTGGACGGCCCCTATGACGTGGTTGTGACGACGAACAGCGGCTACCCGCTGGACCAGAACTTGTACCAGTGTGTGAAGGGGATGAGCGCAGCCCGGCAGATTGTGCGGAAGGGTGGCGCGATCATCATGGCGGGGGCCTGCCAGGACGGCCTGCCGGACCACGGGCGGTATGCCGAACTGCTGCGGTTGGGCGGTTCGCCGCAAGGCGTGCTGGAGATGCTGGCGCAGCCGGGCTTCTCGGCGCAGGACCAGTGGCAGGTGCAAATACAGGCCATGATCCAGCAACATGCCGGCGTGTATGTGTTTAGCGATGGGTTGAGCGACAAGCAGATCGAGGACGCGTTGTTCTTGCCCTGCCGCAACATCGAAGCGACGCTCGACATGCTGATGGAGGACATGGGGCCCGGCGCGCGCGTGTGCGTTCTGCCGGAAGGGCCACAAACTGTCGCGTACCTGCGCGAGCCGTCACTGGCGGCGGCCTGAGACGGACGCGATGGCGGCGATCGGGCGGACCGATTCGTCCGCACGGGTGGATGATTAGCGCATAGCAGTGACGAAGCGAGGCGTGTTCGGTTCAGTGTGGCCGGGCACGCCTCTTGGTTTGGAGCGAACAAGACCTAGCAGCCGCCAAGCGTATTGCGCCGACGGGGGCGCGTTCATGTCTAGTGAACCCACTACGGTAGAGAAGCTGCGCGGGCTGAAGTGGAGCCTTGCGACCAACGCGGCGAACGCCGTCTATTCACAGTTTGGCTTTTTCGGCTCCGTGTTCGTGCTGTTTCTCAGCCGCGTTGAACTGAGCAAGACCGAGATTGGCCTGGTCCTGGCGCTGATCCCGTTTTCCAACGTGTTGGCGTTACTGTTTGCCCCCGTCGCCGCCAAGTACGGCTACAAACGCGTGTTCGTCGTGTTCTACCTGGGGCGCAAGTTGGTGACCGGGCTGATGATCGGCCTGCCGTGGGTGTATCTGAGCGCGGGGCCGCGAGCCGCGTTCTGGTATGCGG
>CAYJQA010000567.1:0-3728 GCA_964372065.1 uncultured Litorilinea sp. | reverse complement strand
GATCCGTTGGGCGAGGGGGCCGGCTTGATGGGAATCCGGCGCAAATCGTCTAGGCGGCTTGCGCCGGCTTCCTGAAGAACGTCTCCAAATCGGTGAAGCCGTAAAGACTCACGCGATCGAACGCCAGCGTGAGGTCGCCCACACGGGCCGCCATTGACGCGCTCCAGTCGTCCATACAGGGCGTCGCTAGTTGCGCGGCTTGGGTGTTGGCGAAATAGCCCAGCGTGACATGCGGTATATAGGTGTCGTTCGCGCCGGCCCCCAACGCCTGATGAAAACGCGTGTTCAGTTGGTGGCGCGCAGCCGTAAATCGTTGAAGACGTTCCGCGGCTTCCTCATCCGCAGGCCGGAGACAGGCGACGATCCCAATGTTGGCCCACTTGAACAGCCGATCAAAGTGGAAACGGATGCCCCAGTTCCGGTTCGTGATCAACTCGGACGCCGCGGGGAGGTCAGTGAAGGTGTTGGACTGCCCCAGAGCAGCGGGCAACTCGGCGAGCAGCTTCGTGAGTTCCGGCTGGTAGCGCGCATGCACCTCCGCCGCGTTCCCGTCATTGACGCAGTCACAAGCCGTGACATGGTAAGAGGCAGGCGTCAGCGGGCAGAACAGATAGGTCTCGGTCAGCATATCCACGCCGATTTCCTCTAGACCGCCGCGCAGCGCCCGGTAGAATTCGAGGGCGGGGTCGCTCGCGACATTGCACGCCACAAGCTCAAAGCCCTGCCACTCTGCCAGCGACTTGCCGGGGTTATCGAACAGCAGCGTAAGCCCGCGAAATGCGCGCCAACGCGGGCTAAAGCCTGCCACTCTGCGGTTAGTGATGGTGATCATCGCAGATATTTCCTTGCTGCTCTTTGTTTGTTGGGGACCGCTACCCGATATCTGAGCAAAAGGCAAGCCTGCGAGGAAGCCGTCGCGCTTCCTCGCAGGCGAATTGACGGGCAATCTAGCGCGGCTATTCGACGCCGAACTTGAAGGCCGTGATCTCGTGATAGGTGTCGCCCGGCTCCAGCACCGCCGACGGGAAGGCCGGCTGGTTGGGCGAGTCGGGGAAGTGCTGCGTCTCCAGGCATAGACCGAAGCGCCGCTGATAGACCCGGCCACCCTTGCCGGTCAGCGTGGGCAGCATGTTCCCGCTGTAGAACTGGACCCCCGGCTGTGTGGTGTGGACCTCCATCACGCGACCGCTGGTTGGTTCGGTGACGCGCGCCGCCAGCCGCATGCCCGTGCCCTTGACCACCCAGTTGACGTCATAGCCGCCGCCATATTTGATCTGCTCGTCGTCCGCCTCGATGCGGTCGCCGATGCGGTGTGGCGTGCGGAAGTCGAACACCGTCCCCGCCACCGGGCGCAGCTCGCCGGTGGGGATCAGCGTCGCGTCGACCGGCGTAAAGGTATCCGCGTTGATCATCATGCGGTGGTCCAAGATGTCGCCCTGCCCGGCCAAGTTGAAATAGCTGTGGTTGGTCAGGTTGAGGACGGTCGCCTGATCGGTCTTAGCCTGATAGTCCAGCGTCAGCGTGTTGGCGTTGTCCAGCGTATAGGTGACGGTCACATCCAAATTGCCGGGATAGCCTTCTTCGCCGTCCTCGCTGCGATAGGTGAGCTTGACGCCCACCGCATCCGGCGCGGAGAACGGCTCGGCCCCCCACAAGACCTTGTCAAAGCCGACTTTGCCGCCGTGCAGATGGTTGACGCCGTTGTTTTGCGCCAATGGATAGGTCTTGCCCTTGAGCGTAAACTTGGCCCCCGCAATCCGGTTGGCGAAGCGGCCTGCCAGACAGCCGAAGAACGGGTTCATGTTGACGTACTCGTCCAGGCGGTCATAGCCCAGCACAATGTCGCCGGGCTGCCCGTGACGGTCGGGGGTGAATAGCGTGGCGATGATGCCGCCAAAGTTGGTGACGGTCGCAGTCACGCCGTGGTCATTGGACAGGGTGAAGAGATCCGCCGGCGCGCCGCTCTTGACCGCGCCGTAGGGTTGTTGGGTAAGGTTCATGGCTGCACCTCGTTGTGACGGGCAGCCGTCACCGTCAGCGGTGACGGCTGCCCAGGTTAGGCAAACGCAGCCGGTATCACACAGGCGTGGATCGCCGGCCCATGCCCCCCATCATAGCACAATTTGGCCGATCAGCGCGCTCATGACCCGTTGGTCGGCAGTTCCTCCAGCGCCTTGAGGTAAGCAAAGAGCGCCTTCAATTCGTCGTCGGTCATCCCCTTATACTCGATCCAGGGCATATCCTCCGCAAAGGTGCGCCCGCCCGGCGCTTGGCCGGTACGGATGGCCTGGATGAAGTCGGCCTCCTGATAGAGGGCAAAACCGCCGCCCGGCGTGAGGTTCGGCCCCATCGGTGCGTTCGGGTCTACGCCGCCCGCCAGGTTCACGCCGTGACAGTCGCGGCAGGCCGCGATGTAGCTCAAATACTCGCCATACGCGGCCGTCGGCCCCGCCGGCACATCCACGCGTGGGTCGTTCTTGGCGATCAGTTCGGGGGCCAGCGGGAACACGCCCAACGCCACCAGGACGGTGGGCAGGAAGGCGGGCTGGCGGTGCGGCAGCTCGTTATCCACCGGAGCCACGGTCTTGAGATAGGCGATCAGCGCGCCCAGGTCGGCGTCGTTCATATGGTTGAACCAATGCGACGGCATGACGAGCAGGGCGCGGCCGTCTTTGCCGACGCCGTGACGGATGGCGCGCACCCAGTTTTCGTCGGCGTAGCTCGCGCCGATGCCGCCTTTACCCGCGGTCAGGTTGGGCGCGGGCAGGACGACAAAACTGGGGTCGTTGATCAGATAGTCGCCGCCCAAGTTCGGCGTGTGACACCCGATGCAGGGCGACACGGATTCCGCCAAGTGCTGGCCGCGGGCAACGGCCGCGGCGTCGCTGGGGACCGTCACCGCGTCGGGGGTGACGGCCCACCCGTTGCCCAGCTTGTTCTGCCCAACGAAATAGAGGACGGCGACCGCCACCGCCAACACCACGACGATCACACCCACGACAATCCCGATCCACTTCAACACTCGACCCATGTTCATCTCTCCTTGTATCTTCTGCCGGGCGCGCACATGCGCGCAACGTCCGTTCAAAGGCGCGTGCAACCGCTCGCGCCAAATCGGAACTCAGGGTGGGTGATCCAGCCTAAGTCAGTGTGCAGTTAGCGGTGTTTGGGTGACGAAGACGCCGTGGCGCGTGACGAGGGGAGCGCCACAGAACGAGGCACAGGCGTAGGCAGCGATGCATCGCAATGTTTCGCTATTGTACTCAAGGCCCTGCGGCGCGCAAACTGGCATCCGGGCGGTGCATGTTGGTATCATAGAGACGCACTCCCGTCCGCCCAATCACCTGTCCGGTCGTCCGGCAGGCACTACGTCCAGAAGGAGTAAGCCCATGCGCATCGAAAGCGGTACGATCAAGCGGCTGCATATCGTCCATCTCAACCCCGGCGATGATGTCCTCTTGGGACTGCGCGCGGCTGTGGCCGCCAAGAACATCCGTCACGGCATCATCCTCGGCGCGATCGGCTCGGTGACCAGCTACCACTTCCACGTGGTCGCCAGCCCGGACTTGCCTCCGGCGGAGCTGTATCCCAAAGGCGCCGGCGTGGCCTATGACATCGCCAATATGGCCGGTTTCATCTTCAACGGCCGTGTCCACTGTCACATCATCTTTTCGGACGAGCGCATCGCCTTTGGCGGCCATCTGGAAGAGGGCTGTAAGGTGCTGACC
>CAYJQA010000566.1:0-3745 GCA_964372065.1 uncultured Litorilinea sp. | reverse complement strand
TTCTTGGACAGAGCATATTTATACTGTCCGAAGTGTTGAACAGAAACATCTCGCTTATACTTTTTTAGAAGTGTTACAAGCTCTTTTTCCGATGGAGTGCCGTCACTGCGATAAGACACCACCAGAATGCTATTCTGGTAGCGAGCGAAAAGCCGGTCAAAGGCTGAATAGATGCGATTCTTGTCCGTCCAGATACTTGATCGAGGCTTCAAACGTAGATGCTTGGATTTACGATCGATGAGCTTGTCCCACTCATCGTACAAAGTGAGTGCTTCTAGGAAGTGGTAGAAGTCGAAGTAGTCCACCCCGACTCCTCCAGCCGGAATGTAAGGCGTGTCGATGTAAACAAGATCGTAATCTTGGGGAACTTCTACGGCATCTACGTTATAGGCGCGGTTGTTCCTTCCGTTATCGAATACTGCCTGATTAGCCTCTTCCACGAAAATGCGGAACCAATCTTGAAATGGCCTATCCCAACTAGCCTTGTTGCCAAAGGATCGTTCAACTTCAGCGAACCGTACATATAGATTTTTGCGGTGGAACAGGTTATAGGGGCGCTTCACTATACAGGCTTGGCATAAGGCGAAGAAGGCAATAGCAAACTGATAGACATCTGTTAGTTGACGGATGTTGGTGATTGTCTGGTCAATCCACTTGTTCTCTTCGTCAGTAAAGTAGATGTCGTGGAAGTTATCGAAGATGAAATGCGGATAAGCTACGCCGGGCCTTGCGCTAAGTAGTGCCTCCACCTGTTCGGATGCGAGCTTAGCCGAGCGATTCTCGATAAGCGCAACGCCGATGTGGTAGTTGAAGCGAAGAATATCGTTGTATGTAACCTCTTTCCCCTCCTGCTTCAGGCGGTACGCTACAGCTCCAGTGCCTCCAAATGCGTCTAAGCACGTATCGAAATCAAGACCGGCTATCTGTTCCCAAATCCAGTCACAGAGCTTAGCCTTACTCCCTTGATACCGGGTAGAGGGAAATCTGCGGACTTCAGCAGTGAGAAGCGCGGGCTGATAGATGCTTTTCCTCGTCCCTTGTGGCAACTTGGCTTCTCCTACGAACTAGGCAGGCGGTCAGTGGCTTGTAGCACCATTCTACTCACCGCATACCGTTTCGCAACTCATCCGTCCGTTCCGAAAAGCGCCACCATCGTTCAGGACTCGCCACAACGATAGGTGATACGCGTTCCATCGAGTAGCGTTAACATCTCTCTAGTGCTCTGAACTGCGCGGTACCCGCACAATGTTTATGGGCATCCGTCTCATTATGGTCATAACTCATTCTAGCCTAAATAAGTCGCTCGGATAGCGCACCAAGATACGATAGCCGTCGTTCCAGGGGGCGGCCGTCCCGAACTGGCTGACGATGCCCGTCACGCGGTAGCGTTCGCCCAGGGTCACGTAGGGGCGTTTCCAGTCCAGGCTGCTGCGGACGGTGACGCGGACGGGCGGCGCGGCGGGTGTGACCGGGTCGCCCAGCAGCAGGCTGTCCCCGCGCCAGCCGGTGATCACGCCGTCAAAGGTGACAAAGCGGCCCTCTAGCGACTCGCCGATGGCGGCGACGGTCACGGGCAGGGGCAGCAGCGGCGTGCCGGGGCCGATGGGCCATGCCTGGCCCGGCTCGACAAGCTGTACCTCCATCTCGCCGCGGAAGGTCCGCATCTCCCCGCGCACCAGCACCCAATCGCCCTCCTGCATGGGCATAAAGTCGCCCTGTTTCAGATAGACCTGCACTCCCAGCCCGGCGACGGGCAGCGCCGCGCCGTTGGCGTCCGTGGCGGCCTCGGCGACGTAGATGACCGAGTTGAACAGCCCCGGCGGGACGACCACCTGGCCGCGAAACTCGGCGGTGAGCGCCAGCCCGCGCCATTTCGCCAGCGCCAGCGAACCGGGCGCGCCGGTGGCTTGGCCCAGTGAAGCCGCGGGGATGGGGTCCGGTTCGTCGTCGCCCGCAAGCTGCGACGGTGGCGGGGGGATGGGCGTCGGCGCCACCGGCGCGGGGTCGCCCAGGATGAGCAGCGGCGCGGTCACGGCAAAGTCGCCGTCGAACTGGGTGGCGACGGCATAGAGAAAGCTGCCTGGCGGCGCGTCGACGCGCACCGTCCAGCGGCCATCCGCGGCGGGCGTGTCCAGCCGGCGGATGATGGCGCCGTCTTGCCAGAGCGCCAGCCCGGCCGGCGTCCCGTCGCGGTCGCCATAGGCGATGTGGAGCGTGATGTCGCCCGTGGCGGGGACGGTCGCGCCCATCCACGCGCCCGCGTCGGTGCGGAGCGTCAGCCACAGCCCCGGCGCGGAGGTAAGCCAGCCGCGGCGCTGGGTGAGGGCGTCCAGCAGGTCGGCGGGGCTGCGACCGCGCACGGCGAGGCCGGTATAGCGCGGCGCGGCGGGCGCTACGCCGGGCAGCGGCGGTGTGCTGTTGCCCGCGGGCAAGAGGGGCGCGCCCGCGCTGCGCCAGGCCGTGAGCAGGCCGTCCAAGTCGCCGGGCGCGGCGGCGTCCCCAGCGACGGCGACCAGATGGGCGTCAGGCGGGGCGCCGGTGGTGAGCGTCTGGACGGGAGCGTCCTGCCCGGCCAACAGTCGGATCAGATCGTCCCAGGCCGCGGCCCCGACCCCGTCGTGATAGATCGTCGCGCTGTAGATGATGGCGTCGCCGCGACCGGAGCCTTGCCGGTCGGTCCAGCGCCAGGCCGGGAGCAGCGTGAGGCCGGCGGGCGGCTCCGTGACGAAATCGCGTGGGTCGCGATCCGTGTCGGCGACGGCGAGAAAGTCCAACCCCTGGCCCGCGGCGACCGCGGCCAGCACATGCGGCGGCGCGCTCCCATCCGGCGAGAACGTGCTTTGGCTGCCCAGCGACCCCCAGAGGGCGGTCAGCCCGTCGTCCAGCCCCACGGCGGAGAGGGTGACGGCGCTCCCCGGCGCGTCCACGTCAAAGGGCGTAGGCAGGGCGGCCCAGGCGCGATGCCGCATATCGCGCACGGCGGGATAGGCGACGTCGCCCGCAAGATGCAGGCTGTGCCCCGCGGGCGCGTGGACGTGGCCGGATACCCCCGCGAGGTCCCCGGTCGCGTCGCCATAGGCCACCGCGTCGGCGATCTGGCCGGCAGGGTTCAGCAGGATCACTTCGTCGCCCGCGTCGGCCAGTGCGAGGTCGCCCGCGACGGGGGGCAGATCGGGCACGCCGGGGCCGGCGGCGCGCCACGCGGCGTCGGGGTCGCGCCCCCACGCGGCGCGGAAGCTCGCGGCGTCGCGGGCCGCAACCCACAGCGCGGCGGGCGGCAACGTCAGCGCCGGGAGCGCGACCAGCCCTTCGCCGTCGCTGAGTTGCCAGCCGGTCAACGCCAGCGGCGTCGCGCTCCCATTGCGCAGGACGATGAACTCACCCTCTGCGCCGTCATAGGCCACTTCGTCGATGCGCAGCGCGCTCGCGCCGGTCGCAATGGGCCAGTCGGTGGGCAGCCGGGAGTCCTCCGGGCGTGGGGTAGGCGTGGCCGCGGGCGGTGGGGCGTAGGCGACGCCGGGGCTGCCGCGGTCGCCCGCGGAGCCGGGCCACACTGCCTGGGCCGGGACCCAGAGGTCGCCGTACCCAAAGCCGCCCGCCGCGGGAACCCGCTCCAGACTGACGCCGGACGGCACGCTGCCCCAACTGATGCGGTCGGCGAGTGCGTCCCACGGCGTCAGCAGCAGCAATTCGTCGCCGTCGTTCGCCAGTTCCAGCCCGGCGTAGACCGCCGCGACGGTCACAC
>CAYJQA010000565.1:0-3756 GCA_964372065.1 uncultured Litorilinea sp. | reverse complement strand
GCGATATGGATGAGTTGACCCGCCGAGCCAAGGCTTTCATCGCCGAGGTTCAGAAGGGTCGGGCATAGGGCCTGGAACGCTTCTCTCCGGCCAGCGCAGGGGTGCGCCTGACCTGAAAATTTCTTCGCCCCGTGTATCCGGAGTATACTGGATGCACAGTATGATACATATCTTACTAACCTTGGAGGCCATTGATGATCATCGACCGACTGCATAATGTCCAGTCAGGCTTCTATCCAACGCTGTTTTCTGCCACGGACGAGAGCGGGCTTGCTCAACGCTTAGCCGCCGGATTTCACTTTCTGCAAACCGTTGACCCAACCGGTCTAGAGCCAGGCCGGGTCGAAATTGAGGGCGACGGGGTTTTTGCCTTGGTCCAGGAATACAACACCAAGCCAATGGAACAGGGCCGCTGGGAAGCACACCGCAAATACATTGACATCCAGTATATCGCCAGCGGAGAAGAGAAGATCGGCTACGCCAACGTGGCCGACCTCACGATGGGCGACTACAACGAAGCCAAGGACCGCTACATTCCGCAAGGCGAAGGAAGTTTCATACGACTCTCCGCCGGCATGTTCGGACTCTGCATGCCCGAAGACGCCCACATGCCCAATATGGCCGTGGACCAGCCGCAGCCGGTGAAGAAGATTGTCGTGAAGGTCAGCGTCGAGTCCATGCCCTAGAGGAGCACTCCCTATCTGCAAGCGCGAAGTGACCGCTGCCATTTACTGGGAAGGAGCGGATTCACATCGTCGCGAGAGCTACCGTTCTGATCGCTGTTGAGACACAATGATCGATGCTGCTATTCTAATCGCTGCTCGTGGTCAAACAGGAGGAAATCCGATGGTAGACGTTCTACACAGAATCGGTGAACTGGGCGTCGTCCCGGTCATCGCGATTGATAATGCCGCGGACGCGCCAAAGTTGGGACAGGCGCTGCTCGACGGCGGTCTTCCCTGCGCCGAGATCACATTTCGTACTGCGGCTGCGGCCGAAGCCATCGCGTTGATGACGGCCGCGTGTCCTGACGTGCTCGTCGGCGCAGGCACGGTGATGACCGTAGACCAGGCCAAGAGGGCGTCCGAAGCCGGTGTGAAATTCGTAGTCACACCTGGATTTGACGAAGACGTGGTCAACTGGTGCATCGAACATGGTATGCCGGTCACGCCGGGCGTGGTCACTCCCACCGAGATCAACATGGCGCTGAAGAAGGGATTGAACGTGGTCAAGTTCTTCCCTGCGGAAGCCAGCGGCGGCGTCAAGACCCTCAAGGCCATTGCCGCACCCTACCAAGGTGTCAAGTTTATCCCCACCGGCGGCATTAGCGCCGGCAACCTGGCCGACTATCTTCGCCTGAAGTCAGTGCACGCCTGCGGCGGCAGCTGGATGGTGACGAAGGAACTCATTTCGGCCGGCAAATTTGACCAGATCGCAGCCCTGGCCGCCGAAGCCGTGGCGCTGGTCCAGCAGATTCGCGGAGGAGCCTAATCATGGCTGGTAGAATTGTCACGATGGGCGAGGTTATGCTGCGCCTGAAACCGCCTGAAATGGAGCGGTTTTTCCAGTCCCCACTATTGGAAGCCACATTCGGCGGCGGTGAAGCCAATGTCGCCGTCTCGTTGGCTATCTTCGGCAAAGATGTAACCTTCGTCACGGCCTTGCCCAAGAACCCGATCGCCGAGGCCTGTATTCGCTTTCTGCGCGGCTACGGGGTGGACACCTCAAAGATCTCGCGCAAGGGCGAACGCATGGGCATCTACTTCATGGAAGGTGGAGCCAATCAGAAGGGGTCGGCTGTCGTCTATGACCGCGCCCACGCGTCTATCTCCACCGCGACGGTCGACGATTTCGATTGGGATGCCATCTTTGACGGCGCGGAGTGGTTCCACATCACCGGCATCACGCCGGCACTTGGCCAGGATGCAGCGGATCTCTCGCTCAAGGCCATGCAGACTGCTAAGGCAAGGGGGCTGACTGTCTCCTGCGACTACAACTACCGCAGTCAGTTGTGGAAGTACGGCAAGCGCGCCCCCGAGGTCATGACTGAATTGGTCAAATACGTGGATGTCGGCATTGCCAATGAGGAGGACTGCCAGCGCTCGCTGGGTATCACCCTAGACGAGAGCGATTGGGAGCACGCCGTTGGCACTGGCGAGTTGGATGCTGCCCGATATGAGGCGCTTGCCAAGAAGGTCTTCGAGACCTTCCCGAACTTGAAGGTTCAGGCCATTACGCTGCGTGAGAGTTACAGCGCCAGTCACAACGGTTGGTCGGCCTGCCTCTATAACGGCAGTGAGTTCTTCCTGAGCAAGCACTATGACATCACGCACATCGTCGACCGTGTCGGTGGCGGCGATGCGTTTGCGGCAGGCCTGATCTACGGTCTCACCGGTGGAATGGCCGATGAAGATGCGCTCAACCTGGCCGTGGCCGCGTCCTGCCTGAAGCATTCAATCCCGGGCGATGTCAACCTGACGACCCTGGCCGAGGCCAAGAAGCTGATGGGGGGCGACGCCTCCGGCCGCGTGCAGCGCTAAACCTGACCGATTGCCGCGTCTAGAGCGCCCGGGCAGTATTGCAGGTTGGGTATCTAGGATCCAAAGACATTGTGGTTGTAGTTGGAAGCGGACGTAGGCGCGCCTACGTCCGCTCTGTTTCTCGGGCTCAGGTCAAACAGGATGCCCGGTGTTGTGCTCAAGGCGCGGGTCGGCCCCCAGGTGCACCACTGTGTCGATGCCGTCCACGAGGCGGTGCACGGCCGCGAAGTCGGACAACTCGACTTGGTGGAAGGGGAAGCCGTGGGGCTGCTGGGTGGGGCGAACGTCGGTAAGCGTGAAGGCGTAGCGGTCTACCCACTGCGCGGTGAGGAAGCTGCCGATGCGACCGGCCGCGCCGGTGATTAACACACGGCGTTTCATGGAAGCAACGTTCCTCTCTGACAGCTCCATGTGTTGGTAAGCGCCACGGATCGGCAGCTATGCGGTGTGGGCGCGGCGCTGGGTGACGGATGATTGGCGAGCAAGCTTTGGCCCGGCTGTCATGCTGAGGCGATAGCCGAAGCATCCCTGTAGGCCCGCAGAAGGGGATGCTTCGCTGCACTCAGCATGACAGGGCAGCCAAGGCCGTAAGGATGCGTTAGGCGAACCAGGTCGTGCCTGGGTACTGGTACTGGCGGCCGACTTCCTCGTCCAGTTCGACGCCGATGCCGGGCCGGTCGGTCAATTCGATGAAGCCGTTCTTGATGATGTCCGTCTTTTCCTGGATGATGGTCGTCCAGTAGTCGCGGTGCAGCCAGTGGAACTCCAAAACCATGAAGTTGGGGACGGTGGCGCAGACGTGCGCAGAGGCCATTGTGCCGATGGGCGACGAGACGTTGTGCGGCGCAAAGGGAATGTAGTATAGCTCGGCCATGTTGGCGATCTTGCGGCACTCGCTCAGCCCACCACACTTGGGAATGTCGGGCATGATCACGTCGACCGCCTGCTTTTCCAGGAGGTCGCGGAAGCCGTGGCGCAGATAGAGATTCTCGCCCGCACAGATGGGGATGCTACTGTGCGCCTTGACCTCGCGCATGGCGTCCACGTTCTCTGGGGGGACCGGCTCTTCCAGCCACATGAGGTGGAACTGCTCCAGGTCGCGCACCAGGCGGATGGCGCTGGGCACGTCCAGGCGGGTATGCACGTCACAGGCGACGGCCACATCGCGGCCCGCGGCGGTCGTGACCATCTCGGCCAGCTTGACCATGCGCTCATG
>CAYJQA010000564.1:2926-3756 GCA_964372065.1 uncultured Litorilinea sp. | reverse complement strand
GCAGCGCGGTCAGCGGGTCCACCGGGATGTTAAAGAAACCCTGGATCGCCCGGCTGTGAATGTCCACAAAGACCACGCGCCGCGCGCCCATGTCCTCCATCATATTCGCCACCACCCGCGCGCTGATGGACTCGCGGCCCTGGGCCATCCGTTCCTGCCGCGCATACGGGAAGTAGGGCACCACCACACTGACGCTGTGTGCGCTCGCCCGCCGAAAGGCGTCCAGGTACAACAGCAGTTCCATCAGGTTATCGTTGACCGGCGCGGAACACGGCTGGATGATAAAGATGTCCTGGTCGCGCACGACCTCATCCACCATCACATGAATCTCGCTGTCGGGCAGGTGGCGGGTAGTCGCCCGCCCCAATTCCACGCCCAGCAGCCCCGCCGTTTCACGCGCCAAATCCGGGTGCGCCGACCCGGCAAAAACGCGCAGCGGGTGATAAGATTCGGCCATAGGTCCGCAATGCTCCGGTTCATGAACGTCGGCGGCTGGACGACTTGGCGCGTCCCTCGCGACGGCTGCACCGCGACCGGGCAGCGGTTCCGATAGAACTGGTCCCTATGTTAGCATAGGATGCACGCTCGATAAAGAACAGGTTCAGGGGCTACATGCACAAACTCTTAATCGCCACCCACAACCAGGGCAAGCTGCGCGAATATCGCCTGCTCTTGGCCGATCTGGGGCTGACGGTCGTGTCGCTGGACGACGTGGGCATCACCCACGATGTGGAAGAAACGGGCACGACCTTTGCCGAAAACGCCATCCTCAAGGCGCGCGCCTACGCCGCACTCAGCCACCTCTGGACGTGGGCCGACGACAGCGGGGT
>CAYJQA010000564.1:0-2916 GCA_964372065.1 uncultured Litorilinea sp. | reverse complement strand
TCTATTCGGCGCGCTATGGCGGGCCGGGCCTCAGCGACCCGGAACGCCACGCCAACGTGCTGTCGGAACTGCGCCCGTTTCCGCCCGCTGCCTGGACCGCCCGCTTTCACTGCGTCGTGGCGCTGGCGTCGCCGGACGGCCACCTGGTCACCGTGGAAGACGCGGTCGAAGGCGTCATCACCGACCGGCAGCGCGGCGACCACGGCTTCGGCTATGACCCCATCTTCTACATGCCCCAATTTGGCGCGACCATGGCCGAACTGGACCCCGCCTTCAAGAACCGCATCAGCCATCGCGGCAAAGCGTCCCAACACGCCAAGCAGCGCCTGATCGACCTGCTGGCCTCCACCACGGCATAACCCGGTTCCGTTCCTATCACCCCGCCCCCTGCCAGTCATCGTCCGGCAGGCCAGATTGATCAACCGGGCGAAACCCGCTAAAATGTGAGCTGCACGATAGGCGCTCCGATCTGCCTACCGGCCCGCCGTTGGCGGCGTGTGTTGCTCTCTGTCGCTTGCTTGCTATGCAAAAGCTGATCAACGACCCGGCGAATGCTGTGCGCGAAAGCCTGCAAGGGCTTCAGTTCGCCTATCCGCAGTTCCTGCGCGTCCATTTCGACCCGCACTTCGTCGCCCGGTTGGATGCTCCCGTGCGCGGCAAAGTGGCCGTCATCAGCGGCAGCGGCAGCGGCCATGAACCGCTCAATGTCGGCTATGTGGGCCGCGGGATGCTGGACGCGGCTTGTCCCGGCGCTATCTTCACTAGCCCGACCCCGGACCAAATCATGGCCGCCTTGCGCGCCGTCTATGGCGACGCCGGCGCGCTTTTCATCGTCAAGAACTACACCGGCGGCGTGCTCAACTCCGAGATCGCGCTCGAACTGGCCCAAGACGAGGGCTTCCAGGTAGCGTCGGTGCTGATCAACGACGATGTGGCAGTGGAGAAGTCCGTCAACCGCCGCGGCATGGGCGCGGCCGTCCTGGTGGAAAAGATCGCCGGCGCCGCGGCCGAGGCCGGCCAGCCGTTGGCGCAGGTCGCCGCCGTCGCCCAGCGCGCCATCGATCAGGCGCGCAGCATGGGCGTGGCGTTGACCAGTTGTACATCGCCCACGGTGGGCCGCCCCACCTTTGATCTGCCCGCGCATCAAATGGAGTTGGGCGTGGGCATCCACGGCGAGCGCGGCCGTCACCGAGCGCCCTTGGGCCAGGCCGACACCGTCGTCGAGTTGATCGTCGACGCCATCTTGGCCGACCTGGAACTCCGATCCGGCGACCGGGTGATTGCCCTGGTCAGCGGTTTGGGCGCAACGCCGCATCAGGAGTTATTGATCGTCTTTCGCCGCCTGCACGACCTCCTGACCGCGGCCGGGATTCAGGTGGTCCGCCAACTGGTTGGCAACTATGTCACCAGTTTGGACATGGCCGGGTGTACCGTGACGCTTATGCGCCTCGACCCCGACTTGCTGGATTTATGGGATGCACCCGTCTGCACCCCGACAATTCGTTGGTGACGCCGTCGCGCCTCGCCGGCTTGCCGGTGGGCAAGACACTAGACTCGACAGGTTAATCGCAAAGGGAAACAACATGGGTCAGGTTATCACGCTGGCGCATTTTCGGCAGTGGCTGCTGGATTACGCCGAGCGCATCGTCCAACAGGAAGGCTATCTCACGCAGTTGGACGCCGCCATCGGCGACGCCGACCACGGGGCCAACATGCGCCGCGGCATGGACAAAATCGCCCAGCGCATTGCCGATCCCGGCATTCAGTGCGACGACATCGGCGCGCTCCTGCGGACCGTCGCCATGACCCTCATCTCCAGTGTGGGCGGGGCTGCCGGGCCGCTCTACGGGGCGTTCTTCCTGCGCGCCGCGCAGACCGCCGGCCCGGTGGACAGCGTGGGCCTGGACACGCTCGCCGCCATGTTCCGCGACGGGCTGGCCGGTGTGCAGCAGCGCGGCAAGGCCGAACCGGACGACAAGACGATGGTCGACGCGCTGCACCCCGCCGTCGTCGCCCTGCTCGCCGCCGAAGCCGGCGCCGACATTGCCACCGCTCTCGAAGCGGCGCGCGTCGCCGCCGAAGCGGGTATGCGCCATACCATCCCGCTGGTGGCCAACCGCGGGCGCGCCAGCTATCTTGGCCCGCGTGCCGTCGGCCATCAGGACCCCGGCGCGACCAGCGCCTACCATCTCATCGCCGCCGCGGCGGCCACGCTCGGTGCGCCGATTCATGCATCGGGCCGCGACGCGACCGTGGTCGCGCCGCCCATCAACCGCTAGGCAAAGGATGCTGGCATGGCACATCTCGTCGGCGCGTTGGATTCCGGCACCACCAGTACCCGCTTCATGCTCTTTGACCAGAGCGGCAGTGTGGTCGCCGCGGTCCAACGCGAGCACCGCCAGATCTTCCCCCAAAGCGGCTGGGTGGAGCATGACCCGCTGGAAATCTGGGAGCGCACCCGCGAGGTCATTGGCGGCGCGGTCGCCAAGGCGCAAGTGAGCGCCGCCGACATCGCCGCCGTGGGCATTACCAACCAGCGCGAAACGACGCTGCTCTGGGACGCCGCCACCGGCCAGCCCATCTACAACGCCATCGTCTGGCAAGACACCCGCACCGACCGCATCTGCCGTGACCTGCAAGCCCAGGGCCACGCCGACCGCTTCTACCGCAAGACCGGCCTGCCCCTCGCGACCTACTTCGCCGGTCCCAAGATCCGCTGGCTGCTGGACAACGTGCCCGGCGCACGCGCCCGCGCCGCCGCGGGTGAGCTACGCTTCGGCACGATTGACACCTGGCTCATCTGGAACCTGACCGGGGGGCAGCACATCCCCGACACCACCAACGCCAGCCGCACCATGCTCATGGAACTGGCGACTCTGGATTGGGACGACGAGTTGCTCGCAATCCTGGACATCC
>CAYJQA010000563.1:0-3774 GCA_964372065.1 uncultured Litorilinea sp. | reverse complement strand
GGGCGCCAGGGCGTTGAGGTGAGGCACCCCCCGGCCGCCGGGGGCCATGCCGCTGGCCGACACGTTGAGGGCCGGGTGGCGGTGGGCCACCAGCGCGCGCGACTCCTCGATGCTGCGGACCATTTTCGCGACATGGCACAGACCGCTGCACTCCTCGACCGAAAGCCGGTGTTCGGCACGATGGCGGTGGTAGATCTCGGTCATGTCGATCGCCATCGGGCTATTCAGGAACACCGGCAGGTCGGGGATGGCTGCGCGTGACTTCAACCGCCAGATCGCGTACAGCAGTGACTGAGCACGCCCTACGGCAAAGGCGGGGATCACGACGATACCGCCGCGCACCGCCGTGCGCCTGATCACGTCGCCCAGGACAAGCTCGGCGTCCTGCGTGTCATGAAGCCGGTCGCCGTAGGTCGATTCGACAACCACATGGTCGGCGCGCTCGATTGGCGTCGGCGCCCGCATGATCGAATCGTCCGGCCGGCCCAAGTCGCCCGAGAACAGAACGGTCGTATCGTTCACGGTCAATTCGACCGAACTGGCGCCGAGAATGTGCCCGGCTGGCCGCAAGCGCAGGCGAAAGGCCCCGGCTACATCCGCTCGCTGTTCGAACGGCAGCGGTTCCAGCCGGCGCAGCGCGCGCTTGGCGTCATCCTCCGTGTACAGCGGCAAGGCCGGCTTGTGCTTGGAGATATGGTGGCGGTTGGCGTAGTCGGCGTCTTCCTCCTGCAGCCTTCCGCTGTCTGGCAGCAGAATCCCGCACACGTCGATCGTCCCTGGCGAGGCGAACACCGGGCCGCGAAAGCCGTGCTTGACCAGCAGCGGCAAGGCGCCCGAGTGATCGAGGTGCGCGTGCGTCAGCACGACGGCGTCGAGCCGCTTCGGATCGAAGGGAAACGCTTCCCAGTTCATCAGCCGCAGGTTCTTGTAGCCCTGGAACAGGCCGCAATCGACGAGCAGTTGTTTCCCCTCGCGCGTGACGAGAGTCTTCGAGCCGGTGACAGTGCCGGCGGCACCGAGGAATGCGAGGTTCATGAGCAAGCTTTCAAGTCGAGTTCTTGTCGATGCCGATTTCGATGCTTTCGCTACCGGCGCCTGCGGTGAGCACGGTCAGGTGCCGGCGCCCTGTATCCGGAAGTCCGCCCGCCATGGACAGCCATGAACTCTTCATCGTCCATACCTTCTATGGCTCATATTAGGCCGAATCTTCACCGTGTCCCGCTGCCGCCACGTGACGTGCTCGTAGACGCTGCTCCAGTACATGCCCTGGACTTCGAGATCAATGGTTTTCATCATGGGACTCCGTTGAGGTGAGGGTTGGGGAATCAGCGTTCGGTACGCTGTTGCACGGGTCGCAGCACCGGGCGCTGGCCGAGCTTGATGTCAAGCGCGATGCGTTCGCGGCGCCGTTCGACTTGAAGGTTGACGGTTTCGCCTGGCTTGGCATTGCCGGTGCGCGACACGAGTTCCGCAGCGTCAGCCACCGCCTTGCCGCCGATCGATCGGATCACGTCGCCCGGCCGCAGGCCTCCGCGTTGGGCGGGACCGTTCGTCTCGACCGCCGCCACCAGCACGCCGGGCGTGGCAGCGACGCCCAGGCGCGACGCGAGTTCGACATCGAGGTCCTGGGTCTGGATGCCGAGGTACCCGCGGCGCACCCGGCCGCCGGCGATCAACTCGTCGGCGACGCTGGTTACCAATTCGATGGGAATTGCGAAGCCGATGCCGATCGAGCCTTCGGAGCGGGTGTAAATCGCCGTATTGATGCCCGCGAGGCGCCCCGCAGTATCCACCAGTGCGCCGCCTGAGTTGCCTGGGTTGATCGCCGCGTCGGTTTGGATGAAGTTCTCGAAAGTGTTGATGCCCAGGTGATCGCGTCCAGTTGCGCTGACGATGCCCTGCGTTACCGTTTGCCCCACCCCGAAGGGGTTGCCAATTGCCAGCACGACGTCACCCACGTCCAGATGGCTGCTCCCACCACGTTGGATGGCTGCCAGGCCCGTGGCATTGACCTTGAGCACGGCGAGATCGCTTTCCGGGTCGGTGCCGACGACGCGCGCTGGCAGGGGTGGCCTGCCGGTGACGACGACGGCGATCTCGTCGGCACCCTCGACCACGTGGTTGTTTGTCACCACATAGCCATCGGCGCGCCAGATGACGCCGGAGCCCAGGCTGTTGACGCGTGTCGGGGCGCCTTCACCATAGTCGCTGGGTGGCCCGAACGGCCAGCCGCGGCTGCGCGGGACCGCCTTGGCTGTGTAAATATTGACCACCGAAGGCATGGCCGCCCGCACCGCTGCACGGTAGGAGGCGTGGTCGGCGGTCCGAACCGTGATGGCGGGTGCAGACGCAGCAGGCAGCGCCACGGGCAGCGCAGGCTCAACTGGAAGCGCCGGCGGACGCGTCCAGGACAACAAGCCAAAGGCGAGCAGGCCAGCTGCGGCAGTTTGGGCAACAAATACAACAACACGATTCATCAGATTTCTCCTCGTCTACCGGCGGCGAGGCGGGCTCCGAAAATGAATCTTTTCGGTGGTTGATTGCTCTTCGACGTGGTCCTCAGAAAACGGCAAGGCTCGATGAGGCTGCCGCAGAACATTAGGCGATGGATAACACTCATAATGGACTCTTGCGAATGATTGAACTCAAGTGGATGGCGTTTTCGAATCAATAGACCCTCGAACGCCCGACTCAGGTCAATAGTGGTCGAGGTGATTGGTATTTTTCGATAGACATGTCTTCATCGTTGATCTCCTGAATTTCGTGTTTCCGTCAAGTGAATATAAACTCCGTACCTAGCCACAGAGTCAAACACTTTTCTTAGAGTTTCAAAATTCTTACCATGAGTCAAACATTGACGATTGGCCGCCTCGCCAAGACGGCTGGAGTTGGTGTTGAGACGATCCGCTATTACCAGGAGCGCTCGTTGCTGCCGGTTCCGCCGAGCACAGGCAGTTTTCGTCAATACCCAATCTCGCTGGTTGATCGGATTCAATTTATCAAGCGGGCGCAGGGTCTCGGCTTCTCGCTCAACGAAATAGCCGGTTTGCTGGCGCTCCAAGACGGTGCGAACCGGGAAAAGATTCGGGCGATCACCGCTGAGCGTCTGGCGCAGATCGAAACCAAAATTGCTGATCTGGAGCGCATGCGTCACGCCTTGTGCGACTTGCTCACGATATGTGAGCAGACAGGTCAGGAGCACCCTTGTCCGATCATCGAGACCTTGGCGGATAGACGCCGGTGAGTTGCCGTTACACCGAAGGGCTGTGCCAGCAAGCCGCAGCTCAGTGATGTAGTCAGCGATATGGGCGGTGGAACAGGAGCCGAACTTGACTGGTATGCCGAGTTTGGCCTGCGCGCTGATGTTGCCGTTTTCATGTGCCTTCACCTTGAACTCCGCTTGCTCCAGATGCACAGTGGCGCTAAGGTCGACGTAGTTCACTTCGGCCTGATAATAAGCGACGGGGAACATCGATAACTGCCACTGGACGCCCTCTTCGCTCAGGGTAGAGACCAACTCGTCAACTTCGACAGTGATTGTTTTCATAGCTGTTCCTTAAACGGTGGGTCTCAGCGCGCCAGCCGCCTGGCGGCTATGCAATCGGGCGTGAACTCGAACACGACGTCCGGATCGCTCTGGACCAGCATGGTCTTCTTGCCGGCGTAGTGCAGCCGCGACAGGATGTTGCGCATCAGATTCAGGCGCGCCAGGCGGCAACGAAGAAGGGCCAACCCGGATAGGCAATGGCGCCGGTCGCGACGATGAACAGGAAC
>CAYJQA010000562.1:0-3806 GCA_964372065.1 uncultured Litorilinea sp. | reverse complement strand
GCCTTGATGTGGATGTCGATGTTGAGGCCGCCGTGGTCGCGCTCGAACTGGCGAAAGGCGGCGGCCAGGACCGCGCCGGCGCGGTCGTCGTCCAGCGGCGCGCCAAAGGGGGGCAGCCAGACGACCAGTTGGCGCTCGGCGGGCGCGAGGTCCAGGCGCGCGGGCGTCGGCGTGGCGACGCTGCCCGCCGGGGCGGTGGCTTCGGGTGTCGGTGTCGCGAGGGCGCTGCGGTTACAGCCGGACACAACCAGCCAAACGACGACGCCGGCGAGCCAGATGCGCCAGGGAGCGCCGGGCCGGTGTTGTGTGCGTGCGTGGCGCATGACGTCCGCTTTCTTGATCGGCGGGCCAGGTCAACGAATCGATACGGCCCATTATACCATAGCGTCCGCGCTGCCGAGCTTTGCATAAAACACATTTGGGCGGGCGATCCGCGCTATGGTACAATCGGGTTCTATGGCGGATGATTTCCCACACCACAAGCAGGCCGGATGGGCCGTTTATGGTCACCAGTGGGCGGTGGAGTTGCTCCGGCGCACCGTGGCACCGGGGACGGCCGGCCCGCGCCACGCCTATTTGCTGCTGGGACCGGCCCAAGTCGGCAAGAGCACGCTGGGGCGGGCCTATGCCCAAGCCCTGCTGTGTAGCCATGCCGGGCCGCGGCCCTGCGGCGACTGTCGCGCCTGCCGGCTGATGACCGGCCGCGGCCACCCCGACTTCCGGCTGGTCCAGCCGACCACGCGCAAACAAAATCGCGAAGACAAGCAGGGCGACGAGTTTGTGGTGGACCGGGATAACGGGATGCTGCGGGTGGAGCAAGCCGCCGAGGTGATCCACGACGCCGCGCTGCGCCCCGTGGAGGCGGCGCGGCGTGTCTTTCTGATTCAAGATGTCCACACGGCCAATCCCGGCTTTGGCAATAAGCTGCTCAAGACGCTGGAGGAACCCCCCGACCATGGGGTGCTGAGCCTGACGGCGCTGGACCGCGAGAGCGTGCGGCCGACGATCGTGAGCCGCTGTCAGGTGCTGGAGCTGCGCCCGCTGGACGAGGCGACGATTCGCGCGGCGCTGGTGCGCGACCACGGGGTGGACGCGACGCAGGCGACGCTGCTGGCGCGGCTCGCCAACGGTCGCATGGGCTGGGCGCTGGACCAACTGGCGGATGCCGCCGGCAGCGAACACCGTCAAGAGCAGTTGACGCAGCTACAGCGTCTGATCGCGGGCAGCCGGGTGGAACGGCTGGCCCTGGCCGAGCAGTTGGCCGCGGGACGCAATAACCAACAGCTATTTCCCATGCTGGCGTTATGGACGGCGTGGTGGCGTGATGTGATGTTGACC
This sequence comes from uncultured Litorilinea sp., assembly GCA_964372065.1. Lineage (GTDB taxonomy): Bacteria > Chloroflexota > Anaerolineae > Caldilineales > Caldilineaceae > QEUY01. Next base: position 2,468 of record CAYJQA010000562.1, on the reverse strand, counting down.
CAAGCCGGCTATGCCGACGCATGCAGCAATATCGACCAGACCGCCGCCATCGCCAAGCTGGCGGCGGTGGTTGCGCCCGACGAGGTGCGCGCCTATTTGGGCGCGTTGCAGCGCATCGAGGGCTACTTGCGCCATACGGTGAATACCCGGCTGGCGCTGGATGTGCTGCTGCTGCAAATGCCGCATAGCTCCGTCTGACCGTTGGCCTGTCGAGGCCGGTCGGACGCACCCGCAAGGAACGGAGACCCTGCCCTATGCCAGTTGTCGTTGGGCTGCAGTTTAAGCCCGTTACCAAGGTGTATCACTTTAGTCCTGGCGAGTTGTTGGACCTGACCACCAGCGACTATGTGATTGTCGATACGTCCAAGGGGCAAGAGATTGCCCAGGTCGTGCAGCCGCCGCACCGGATCGCCGATGAAGAGGTGGTGGGCGAGATGAAGCCGGTGCTGCGCCGCGCGCTGGCGTGGGACCTAGTCCAGAAAGACCTGTGGGAGCACAAGGAGCGCGAGGCGCTGGCCGTCTGCCGCGACAAGGCGCGTGAGAGCGACCTGGGGATCAAGATTGTCCGCTGCGAGTACAACTATAATGGCGGGCGGCTGCTCATCTTCTTCGCCGCGGAGACGCGCGTGGATTTTCGCGATCTGGTGCGCGATCTGGCGCGCATCTTCCGTACCCGCATCGAGATGCGCCAGATCGGCGTGCGCGACGAGGCCAAGCTCCTGGACGGGGTGGGGAAGTGTGGGCGGCAACTGTGCTGTACCAGTTGGCTGCGCGAGTTTACGCCGGTCAGTATCCGCATGGCAAAGAACCAACAACTGCCGCTCAATCCGGACGAGATCAGCGGCGTCTGCGGGCGGCTGCTGTGCTGTCTTTCGTATGAGGACCTGCACTATAAAGAGCAGGGCAAGAAGATGCCCAAACTCGGCGCGGAGGTGGTGACGCCGCAGGGCGTCGGCCGCGTGCGCCATGTGCACCCGCTCAAAGAGACCGTGACGGTCATGCTGGAGAACAGCGTCCTGAGCGAGTTTGACGTGGCCGACCTGATCCTCAACAAGACGACCAGCGGCGCGAGTTGCAGCACCTGTGGCGGCTGTACGGCCAAGCGACGGGCCGGGGCTGAGGAGGACAACGCCCGGCTGCGCCACCCGCGCGCCGCGCCGGTCGCGAGTGACGCCGACGACACGAGCGACGAACCCGCCGAGGCGACGGACGACGGCGACACGAGCGCGGCCAAGGCCAAGCGCCGCCGGCGGCGGCGTCCGCGTGGCCGCAAGCCCGGCGGTGAGGCCGCCGAGTAGCGGCGCGCGTCTTCGAAAATGCAGAGAAATAAAAGCGGGAGAGGTTGGCGTGACCTCTCCCGCTTTTATTGGATACACCTTCGGCGCCTTCAGGCGCGTCGGGCGACCCCGTGGGTTAGCTGTTGTGATTCAGGGCCGGCGCTTCCAGCGCACTCGGGCGCTTGAAGACCGCCAGGCGGACGGCCGTCCGCTCATTGCCCTCAATGTCGACCTCAGTGAAGCTTGGGACGATCACCAGGTCAAAGCTGTCTTGTTCGAGATAGCCGCGGGCAATGGCGATGGCCTTGATGGCCTGGTTGACGGCGCTGGCGCCGATAGCTTGCACTTCGGCGTAGCCCTGCTCGCGCATGACGCCGGCAATCGCTCCGGCCACGGCGGTGGAACGGGACTGGGCGGAAACTTTGATGAGTTCAGCCATGGAAACTAAGCCTCCTGTCGTGCTAACTGTCCATCCAGTGCAACGCGGTCTGCTGCGTTGGTGAATCGCCGTGTCGGCCAATGGTTGTCAATTCATCTTGACGAAAATGTTGCGTTCTGGATACGCAATTGCCACTTATTTGGCGATTCCGACTTCGTTGATCGCGAACTGACCCGCCTCCATACGGGGGAACTGCCGCCCTAATCCAGCCTATCTGTCTTGTCGCTCTGGTTCTGTATAACGAGAGACGCGGCGCAGCCGTCTGCCAGTTTGAAGCAAGATGCTATCATAGATGAATTCCTTGCACAACGCAATTATGAAGCAGATGTGAGGAAAGCTACACAAGTGGCGCACGGCGTGGCGTTGGCGGGCGCGGGCGCGAGTGTAAAACAGCCCGCCTGGCTACGTTCGCAGAGGCAGCCAGGCGGGCGGTAGGGCTATGGCGGGGGTGTGCGCTTACTTGGCATACTCCACCGAGCGCGTCTCGCGGATGACCGTGACGCGGATTTGGCCGGGGTATTGCAGGTTGTCTTCGATCTTCTTGGCAATGTCTTTGCCCAGTTGGATGGCGGCCAGGTCGTCCACGGCATCCGGGCGGACGATGACGCGGATCTCGCGGCCGGCCTGGATGGCGAAGGTCTGGCTGACGCCGTGGAAGCTGTTGCCGATCTCTTCCAACTCGGTGACGCGCTTGATATAGGTTTCCAGGCTCTCACGGCGGGCGCCGGGCCGGGCGCCGCTGATGGCGTCGG
>CAYJQA010000561.1:0-3824 GCA_964372065.1 uncultured Litorilinea sp. | reverse complement strand
GGGTGACGGCCTTCATTGACTCAGTTCTCTTCTTTGCGTTCTTGGCGGCTTTGCGTGGACCTCTCTTCCCTTCTGCGAGAGTTCCGCGAACGGAGGACCGGCCCATGTGGCAAGGACCGCAACCCCAGACTCACGCCGACCGCTGGCGGATGGTGGACCGCATCATCGCCGACCTGCACTGGGTCTACGGCGATGACGTGGTCGCGCTGGCGCTGTACGGCTCGTTGGCGCGGGGTGAAGACGGCGACCATTCGGACATCGAGATGTGGTGCGCGGTCAACCGGCCCGGGCTGGACGAAACCGCCGAGTGGGTCTATGGTCCGGGCAAGGCCGAGGTCAACGTCCACGGTGTGGATGTGCTGCACAGGCACGCGACCGCGGTGACGGATAGCTGGTCGTTGTGGAAGGGCCAGTTCGTCAACTCACGACCCCTGTATGGCGACCTGGCTTTCTTCGAAGAACTGCGGCGGCTGGTCTACTCGCCGCCCCCGGCCGCGTTCGACGCCGCGATCGTGGACATGATCGTGGGCGAGTGCTACGAGTGGATCGGCAAGGCGCGCAACGCGCGGCGTCACGGCCATGCGACGACACTGGCGGGCATGACCGTCGATTTTTCCACCACCGTCGCCTTTATGCTGGGGTTGGCGCACCGGCATGTGTACCGCAGTCGCGGCGCGATGCTGGGCGAGGCGCTCATGCTGGGCGACGTCCCGGACGGGCTGGCGGAGTTGTGCCGGATCGTGACAACCGGCGACCTGGCCGATGCGGGCCGCGTGGTGGCAACCCTGGAAGCCGTGTGGGCCGGGCTGGGGCCGTGGTGTGACCGCATGGGGATTGATGTGTCGTCAGCCACGGTCTGGCCGTGGCCGTAGGCGGGCCAGCGCGGCGCGGGTTGCCTGGGCGCATTGCGCCAACTATGCTACGATCCGGTTAGCTAGGCTTCTGCGCAGCGTGGCAGGAGCGTCCCATCGAAGTGCAGACGGCAGCAAAGAGAGGAAGCGCAATGGCTAGTGGACGAAGGTCATCCTTCGGGGTGATTGCCTGCATAGGTGTGTTGGTGTGGTTGTTGGCGGCGTGCGTCCAACCGGCCGCGGCTCCGGCGGCCAGCCAGCCGGGCGCGCCCGCGGGACAGGGCGGCGGCCCAGCGAGCGACGTGGCGGCGGTCTATGGGCTGCCCGACCTGGGTGGGCGCACCGTGGTCGCCGTGACGGGCAACGACTACATCCCGCTGAACTTCGTGGACCCGCAGACGGGCGACGCGATGGGCTGGGAGTATGACGCGGTCAACGAGATCTGCCGGCGGCTCAACTGCGTGGTGGATTGGCAGGTGACGGCGTGGGATACGATGGTGGCGGCGATCCACGCCGGTCAGTTTGACGTAGGGATGGACGGGATCACCATCACCGCCGAGCGCGCCGAGCAGGTGGACTTCTCCGACCCCTACCTGCGCAGCCAACAATTCATGCTGGTGCGCGCCGACGAGACGCGCTTCAGCCGCCCGGAGGAATTCGCCGCGGACGCCGACCTGCTGATCGGCTCGCAGGCCGGGACGACCAGCTTCTACACCGCGGTCTATGAGATTCTGGACGCCGACGAGGCCAACCCGCGCATCATACTCTTTGAGAACTTTGGCGCATCGGTCCAGGCGCTGCTCAACGGCGATGTGGACATGGTGTTGGTGGACGCGGCCAGCGGTCAGGGCTACATCGGGGCCAACCCGAATCAACTCAAGGTGGTCGGCGACCCGCTGGTCAGCGAGGATTTTGGCTTTATCTTCACGCCGGGCAGCGACCTGGTCGCCCCGTTCAACGCGGCGATTGACGCCATGCGGCGCGACGGCTTCCTCTATCACCTCAGCACCAAGTGGTTCTACCTCACCAACGTCAACGGCGACGATGTCTACGACCAACTGCCGGACCTGGATGGACAGACGGTGGTGGCGGTGACCGCCAACGACTATTTGCCGCTCAACTTCGTGGACGCCAAGACCGGCGTGGCGATGGGCTGGGAATATGACGCGATCGAGGAAGTCTGTCGCCGCCTTCACTGCCAAGTGGAGTGGCAGGCGGTGGCGTGGGAGGGGATGATCGCGGCCATCAACCAGGGGCAGTTCGACGTGGGGATGGACGGCATCACCATCACCGACGAGCGCATGGAGCAGGTGGATTTCTCCATCCCGTATTTGACCAGCCAGCAATATCTGCTGGTGCGCGCCGACGAGGGCCGTTTCATCAACGCGTCCGAGTTCGCCGGGCAGACGGATTTGCTGGTGGGCACACAGGCGGGGACGACCAGCTACTACACCGCGGTCTACAGTCTGCTCAACGGCGACGAGAAGAGCAACCGTTTGGTCCTCTTCAAGACCTTTGGCGCATCGGTGCAGGCGCTGCTCAACGGCGACGTGGATGTGGTCGTGACGGACACAGCCACGGGCAAGGGCTATGTGGGGGCCAACCCGGACAAGCTCAAGATTACCGGCGGGGCGCTGGCGACCGAGAACTTCGGCTTGATCTTCCCGCTGCGAAGCGAGTTGGTCGAGCCCTTCAACGCGGCGCTCAGCTCTATGATCCAGGACAACTACGTGCAGTATTTGTCCAACAAATGGTTCTATCTCTACGATCCCACGCTGGAATAGGGGCCGGCGCGCGTCCTTGCCGGGCGGCGACGGCCTCCGGTTTTGGCGAACGGGCGGCCGCGGGCGTACAATCAGGGGAGCACTAGGTGGGGCGCCGGCGGCGTGGAGTATGCCGGCGCTCTTTTTTGTGGGCGCACGACGGGGAGGTGGGCGCGCAGGCGCGTCCGCAGTTGGCCCGCGTCCGTCCGTGAGGAGAAGGTATGATGGCACAATCGGCGGGGCAGCAGCCTGCCTCGCATACGGTCCAGCACGCGCCGGAGCGACTGTTGGCGCGGCTGCCGTATTGGCTGCTGCTGGCGATCCTGCTGGCAGTAGTCATGCTGTGGGAGATGGCGACCGACGCCACCTACACGCTGATCTTCACCGCCGTGGCGGCGGGCGTGGGGATGACGCTGCTGGTGACGCTGGTGGCGTATGCGGGATCGCTGACGGTGGGGCTGTTCGTGGAGTTGGCGCGGGTCACGCACAATCGCGTGCTGGTCGAGTTGGCGACGTTCTATGTGGAGATCGTGCGCGGCGTGCCCATGCTGGTGCTGCTCTATTACATCGCGTTTGTGGGCGCGCCGGGGCTGACGGACCTCATCAACTGGGCCGGGCGCGGGCTGCTGGACGCGGGCATCGGTGGCGGGGTTGCGGCGGGGCTGGCCGAGTTCAGCATCCGCAACTTCAGCTTTGCGTCGCGGGCGGTGCTGGCGCTGGTGATCGGCTACAGCGCGTTTGTGGCGGAGATCTACCGGGCGGGGATCGAAAGCGTGGATCGCGGGCAGACCGAAGCGGCGCAAAGCCTGGGCATGACGCGCTGGCAGACCCTGCGCTTGGTGGTGCTGCCCCAGGCGATCCGGCGGGTGCTGCCGCCGCTGGGCAACGACTTTGTGGCTATGCTCAAGGATTCGGCGCTGGTGTCGGTGCTGGGCGTGCAGGACATCACGCGTTTGGGTGACACCTATGCGTCGAGCACGTTCCGCTTCTTCGAGACCTATAACGTGGTGGCGTTTCTGTATCTGGTGATGACGGTGGCGCTGTCGCTGCTGGTGCGGGCTATGGAGCGCCGCGTGCCGCAGCGGTAAGCGACCCCGACAATCGGCGATCCGTCTCCCCTGGGGATTGCCCTCGGTATGCGAATGGCGTAGAATCCTTGATCACCATACGAAGGATTTTCGGGGCGGTCGCGGGGGAGCGCATGCGGGCA
>CAYJQA010000560.1:0-3826 GCA_964372065.1 uncultured Litorilinea sp. | reverse complement strand
GGCTACGCCCAGTATCTGCGTGTGCCCTTCATGGTCTCGACGCTGCTGGTGGCCGTCCCCACGGGTGTCAAGTTCTTTAGCTGGCTGGGCACGCTCTGGGGCGGGCGGCTGACCTTCCCTACGCCCATGCTCTTTGTGTTGGGGTCCATCTCGGTCTTTCTCATCGGCGGCCTCAGCGGCCCCATCCTGGCGACCGTTGCGTCGGACCTGCATCTACACGACTCCTATTTCGTGGTCGGCCACTTCCATGCCACCATCTTCGGCGGCTTCACCTTCCCCTTCTTTGCGGCCATCTACTTCTGGTATCCCAAGATCACGGGCCGCATGTACAACGAGTGGATGGGTAAGCTGCACTTCTGGATTATGACGCCGGCGTTCTGGTTGATGAGCATCGGCCAAATGTCGGTGGGTGTCATGGGCATGCGCCGCCGCATCGCCGACTACGACCCCGCGCTGGGCATCGAATTCGGCCACGCCCTGATCACCATCGCCGCGTTCGCGATTGCTCTCTCGATCTTGCTCATGGTCTACAACTTGTTCCACAGCGCCGAGGTGGGCAAGGTCGCCGGGGCCAATCCCTGGCGCTCGCGCTCGCCCGAATGGCAGATTCCCTCGCCCGTGCCGGAGCACAGCTACGCCAGCCCCATCCGCGTAGTGGGCGAGCCGTATGACTACGGTCTGCCCAATTCGACCTATATCAGCATGGCCCCGGCTGCCGCGGGTCACGACTAGCCGCGATGAGCAAGCACAAGGAGCAAGCCACCATGAGCAACAAGAAATCGGCGGCGTTCCGCCTCAGCGTCATTGTGGCGCTGGTCTTGGCGGTGCTGACCGTCGTCGAGTATTATGCGGCGCTACACTTCCCCAGCACGGTCGTGCTCTTCCTGCTGGCGATGTTCAAGGCCGTCGCCGTGCTCAATTACTTTATGCATGTCTCACGGCTCTGGAAGCAGGAAGAAGGACACTAACCCATGACCGCTGTCGCCGCGACCATTGCTGCGCACGTAGACCACTACAAATCGCAGCTACGCCATAACCGGCTGGGCCTTTGGCTCTTTTTCATCTCCGAGGCGTTCCTATTTGGCGGCCTGCTCGCCACCCGCTTCTATCTGTGGGGTGAGCACCGTCCCGAGATGGACCAGTTCATCGGCTTTCTGGTGACCTCGGTGCTGCTCCTGAGCAGTTGGTCCATGAACATGGCCGAAACCGCCATGGAGCACGGCGACCGCCGCACGTTCTCCATCGGCATGATTGGCACCGCCGTCTTGGGGACGATCTTCCTCTTGGGCGTGATGGTCTTCGAGTGGGGGCTCGTGCCTGCACTCTACCAGGGCCACCTCAGCCCGTCCGAAAATGTCTATGGCGCGGTCGTCTTCGCCATGACCGGGATGCATGCGCTCCACGTGTTGAGCGGCATTGTCTTCATCCTGATCGTCTGGAACCTGGGGCGCAAAGGCCACTACTCGCCGGAGCGTCACTGGGGCGTCGAATCCTGCGCCATCTACTGGCACTATGTCGACCTGGTCTGGATCTTCTTCTACCCGGCCCTCTACCTGATCGGCACGCCGATCCACTAGACGACGGTTGTATTGCGGGCGGGCCTTGTCCTACGCGACGGCCCGCTCGCAAAGAGAGCAAAGTACGGTTCGCAATGCATCCACTGACGAGGGCGCTATTCACCGCATGGGAGTGGCGCCCCGAAGTATTGGTCGTCCTTGCGCCCCTGGCAACGCTGTACGTGCTGGGCTGGCGGCGTCTGCGCCGGCAGAGTGTACATGGCGGGCTGGCGACGTGGTCGCGACTCGCCGCCTATGTCGGCGGCATGGTCATTCTGGCGACCTCGCTCATGTCGCCGATCGACCGGTTGGGCGGCCAACTTTTCTTCATGCACATGGTTCAGCATATGCTGACCGTCATGTACGCTGCGCCGCTGTTGCTATTGGGAAATCCCTTCCCGTTTGTCATGTGGGCGCTGCCGGCAACGCTGCGGCGGCGTGTGGCCGGGTGGTTTACCGAAGAAACCCTCTTGCGCCGCGGACTGACCGCGGTCACACGCCCCGGCGTGACCTGGCTTGTGTTTATCACGGTGTTTCTGGGCTGGCACGACCCGAACGCGTACAACGCGGCGCTTCTTTATAGCTGGGTCCACGATATCCAGCACATCAGCTTCTTCATTGCGGCCCTGCTCTTTTGGTATCCGGTGATCGAAGCCGCGCCGCGGCTGCACCGCCGTTTTCCGGCCTGGGGCAAGATCGCTTATCTCCTCGGCGCGGTGCCGCCCAACATGATGATCGGCGTCTCCATCGCCTTCGCCGGTGACGTAATCTACACTTACTACCGATCCGTGCCGCGGGTGTGGGGCTTTACCTTGATGCAGGACCAGCAGTTGAGCGGCGCGATCATGTGGATTCAGGGCAGCGAGATGTATATCCTTGTCGCCCTGATCATCCTGGCGCTCTTCTCACGCAAAAAGCGACCGCCTGCCGTCGCCCGTGCCCTCACAGGTCCGGCAGCCCCTGCAGAGGGCCATGCCCACCACGCATGAACGGTCTTTATCGATGGCGCACGGTCTTGGCGCTGGTTTTGTGGCTGCTGACAAGTCAGACCGTTCTGGCGCATAGCGGCGGCACCCCGCGCCTGACCAACGCGCCGGTTGGCCCCTACCGGCTCTACGCCTGGTCCGACCCGGAACCGTGGCGCGCCGGTCAAGTCCATTTGTCGGTCGTGGTCACGCAGCCGGCGGACAACGCGGGGGCCGCGCCCGGCAGCCAGGTAGAAGCGCCCGTCACAGACGCCACCGTGACCACGGTCCTGACGCCGCTGGACCCACCGGGACAGCCCATTACGGTCCAGGCGGTCCCGCAGGAAACGCTTGGCACGCTCTACTACGAGGTATCGACCACCCTGCCCGCGGCCGGGCGCTGGGGAGTCACGGTGCAGGTCGCCGCGCCAAAAGGCGGCGGCGACGCCGAGTTCGAGGTAACGGCCTTGCCTGCCCGCACATTAAACTGGTGGCTGGTAGGCGGCGCAGGGGTCACCCTGCTAGTCATCGTCGTGCTGATGGGGATTTGGTCGCGCACGCACCCGTCTGCGCCGGCCACGCCACGCCGCGCCAGACGCCGCGTCGCCCCCCAAACGCCGGGAGAAGGTGTACGTTGAGTATTCTGTCTACGTTGGGCAAGCTGTTCAATCGCCGTTGGTGGTGGACGACCCTGCTCGTCATCGCCGGCGTTGCCGTGCTCATTCGCCTGGGTTTCTGGCAGTTGGACCGGCTCGACCAGCGCCGCGCCTTCAACCAGCGCGTCGCCGAGCGTTGGCGCGAGACCCCCTTCGACGTCTATCACAACATGATCCCAGACGACCTGACCCAGTTGGAATATCGCCGCGTCCAGGCCACGGGCGAGTGGGACTATGCCAATCAAATCCTGCTCACCAACCAATCACGCGCCGACGGCTCACCCGGCGTCACCCTCGTGACGCCGCTGGTGCTGGACGATGGCCGCGCCGTGCTGGTGGCGCGCGGCTGGATTCCGTACAACCAATCCGCGGCCGAGTTCTGGCCCGATTACGCCGAGCCGGCGGGCGCGCCGGTAGTCGGCCTGATCCAGGAGTCGCAGCGGCTGCCCAACGGAGAAGTCCCCACGCCGCCGCCTGCCCCGCAGGTCGAGTGGTACCGGCTGGCAATTGAAGCCATCCAGCCGCAGATGCCCTACGCGCTGCTGCCCGTGTTTATCCTGCAACTGCCGGAAGACGACCGCCCGTACGATGCGCTGCCTTTCCGTGAAGAGCCATTGGCGCTGGATGAAGGGTCACACTTCTCCTATGC